>DATDDC010000798.1:0-2631 GCA_036523995.1 Anaeromyxobacter sp. | reverse complement strand
ATCCTTCGTGAGCCGGTCGTGGAACGTGAGTGCCTCGTCCTTCACCGGAGCGGGCGGCGCCGGCGCGCGATCGAGGGCGTCGAGGTCTCCCCCCGGCTCGCGCTCGGCCCGGCGCAGCGCGATCTGCTCCCCGACCTTGAGCCCGAGCACGAACACCACGGCGAGGAGCACCAGGGCGCCCGCCACGATCGAGGCGACCTGCCGGCCGTCGAGCGACAGCTCGAACCTCTCGCGCGACGGCCGGAGGCGGGGATTGGGGTCGCGCATCGCCACCCGATTCTAGACGTCCTCGCCGAGCTCGCGAATTTCCGGGCTCTCCATGCGCTCCGGCGCGGAGACCCCGAGCACGGCGAGCCCGTTGGCGAGCACCTGCTTCAGCGCGCGGCACAGGAAGAGCCGGCCCGCCGTCTTGCGGGCGTCGGGCGAGAGGACCCGCTCGCCGCTCTTCTTCCCCTGGGTGTAGTACGAGTGGAACGCCGCGATCGTCTCCTGGAGATAGAAGGCGATGCGGTGCGGCTCGTAGGCGAGCGCGGCCTGCGCGAGCACGTCGGGGAAGGCGGCGATGCGGCGGATGAGCTCCATCTCCTCGGGCATGGCGAGCGTCCGCGCCGCCTCGAGGTCGAACTCCGGCACGCGCACGCCCGCCTCCGCCGCCTTGCCGAAGATGGCGGCGAGCCGCGCGTGGCCGTACTGGACGTAGAACACGGGGTTGTCGAGCGTCTGCTTCTTCGCGAGCTCGAGGTCGAAGTCGAGCTGCGCGTCGGAGCGGCGCGTGAGGAAGATGAAGCGCGTCGCGTCGCGCCCGACCTCGTCCACGACCTCGCGGAGGGACACGACCGTGCCGGCGCGCTTCGACATCTTCACCGCCTCGCCGCCGCGCGTCAGGTTCACCATCTGGATGAGGACGACGTGGAGGTCGTCCCTGGAGTAGCCGAGGGCCTGGAGCGCGGCGTGGAGGCGCGGCACGTAGCCGGCGTGGTCCGCGCCGAGGACGTTCACGAGGGCGTCCGCGCGCTGGCGCTTCTCCCAGTGGTAGGCGATGTCCGCGCAGAAGTACGTGGGCGTGCCGTCGGCCTTCTTCACGGGGCGATCGACCTCGTCGCCGAACTGCGAGGAGCGGAACAAGGTGAGCTTGTCCGAGGTCGAGGCGAGGGCTTCGCCCTCACGCTCCGCGTCGCCCATCTCGTCCTCGGGGGGCTTGCCGCCCCCCGATCCCGCCGGAGCCTTGCCGGCGCCCGTTCCGGGAGCTCCCGGGCCCTTCCTCGACTTGGGGGGCGGGAGCGTCCCCTCGTAGACGAGGTCCTTCTCCTCGAGGAAGCGGAGGAACCGCTCCACCGTGCCGCTCTCGTAGAGCGCCTTCTCCGAGGACCAGCGATCGAAGGTGATGGCGATGGAGGCGAGGTCCTCGCGGATGAGGCCGAGGACGTGCTGGACCGCGGCGTCGCGGAAGAGCGCGAGCCACTCCTGCTCGGGGGCGTCGAGGAACCGCTGGCCGTGCGCGGCCGCGAGCTCGCGGGCCACGTCCTTCACGTACTCGCCCGGATAGCTCTTCGGCGGCATGGTCACCTGCCGGCCGAGCAGCTCCTGGTAGCGCAGGTGCACCGAGCGCGCGAGCGTCTGCACCTGCGCGCCGTAATCGTTCACGTAGTACTCGCGCGTCACCTCGAAGCCCGCCCAGCGGAGCAGGCTCTGGACGCCGTCGCCCACGACGGCGTTCCGTCCGTGGCCGACGTGCATGGGTCCGGTGGGGTTCGCCGAGACGTACTCGACGATGACCTTCTTCCCCTTCCCCACCTCCGTGCGGCCGTAGTCCTTCCCCAGGGCGACGGCGCGCTCGAGCGCCCGGAGCCACACGTCCGCGGCGACCCGCACGTTCACGAAGCCGGGGCCGGCGATCTCGAGCGACGCGATCTCCCGGCCACCGTCCACGGCCCGCACCGCGTCCACGATGGCCTGCGCGAGCTCGCGGGGCGGCTTCCCGGCCGCCTTGGCGAGCACCATGGCGGCGTTCACCGCGAAGTCGCCGTGCCTGGGATCGCGCGGCGCCTCCACCGAGAAGGACGCCTCCGCCGACGGCCAGCGCCCCTCGGAGGCCCCCTTCGCGAGCGCCCGGCGGAAGATGTCGACGACGCGATCTCGAACCATGGGTGCCGCGTCATACCGGTTGGCGCGCCGGGGTGCAACCGCCAGCCGGCGCGCGGTCGGGGTCGCGGTCGGGATCGAGGTCGGGGTCGAGGGATCCCGCTCACGGAAACGAGTCGAACGCCCCGCAGCGCCGGCACCGCCAGGCCCGGCCCGCCGCCTCGGCGCCGCAGGCGGCGCAGCGGAGCGGCCTCGCCCTGCGCAGGAGCGCGGCCACGAGGAGCTCGTGCCGCGCGGCGAGGTCCTCCGGCGCCGGCGCCTCCGCCTCGCGCAGGAGCTCGCGCATGGCGATCGTCACCTCGCCGGTGCGATCCAGCTCGAGCGCGCGGCGGACCTCCGCCAGGGCGGGAGGGATGAGGCCGAGCCGGTTGAGCGCGCGCGCGCGGAGGAGCCGCAGCGCGGCGTCGTCGGGCCGCGCCGCCGAGCGCTCCGCCACGAAGGCCTCGACGCGGGCCGCCTCGGAGAGGCGCGAGAGCGCCGGCCACGCCA
>DATDDC010000797.1:0-11296 GCA_036523995.1 Anaeromyxobacter sp. | reverse complement strand
AGCTCGCGGGGAAGAAGGTGTTCTCCGAGACCGCCACCTGGGCGGGCGGCGCGCTCGCGCCGACCATGTCGGCGTCGGTGGCGGCGACGTACACCTCGTACGCGCTGCCCGCGGCGAACGTGCCGGAGGGGAACCTCGCCGGCGGCCCGGAGACCCAGAGGCCGTCGACGAACGTCGAAGCGGCGCTCGGGGTGGCCTGGGTCCAGACGCCCACGAAGGTGCTGCGGGCGCCGGCGACGGGCGTCCAGTCCACGGTGGCGCCTCCGCTCACCTCGGCGGCCGCGGTGACTCCCACCGGCGGGTCGAGGACGGCGGGTTGACCTACGGTGAATGACGCGACGACGCTGGCCGCCGTCGACTCGGCGGCGACGGCGTAGCTCCCCGGCGTGGCCGGGACGTCGTAGGACCAGAAGAGGGCGCGCGCCTGCCCCGCGGCGTACGTGAAGGTGAGGGGGGCGTACGGCGGGAGCCCCGGGCCGGTGACGGTCACGGTCCAGGCCACCGGCGTCGCGCTGCCGTCGGCCTGGGCGAGGGACAGCCAGATGGCGAGGCCGGCCTCGACGTTCCCGTAGCGGAGAGCGCCACCCGCGGCCGCGGCCTTCATCGCGGGGGCGCCGGGCTGGGGACGGACGAACGCGACCCGCGTCTCGGAGACGTCGAAGCGGGCCGGAAGGAGCGGCTGCTGCGCGCCGCTCGACGCGAGCCCGCCGAGATCGGCGGAGAGCGCCAGCACCGAGACCTCGTATGCGCCGGGCTCGATCGCGCTCACGTCGCAGGCCGGCTCCGGGCCCGCGCACAGGTACCGCAGGACCCCGGCCCCGAAGACGCGACACTCCCAGCTCGCGGCCCACGGGATCGCGGCCCAGGAGAGGAGGCTTCCGTCCATGGAGACGGCCACGTCGGGTCGCGCGAGCCCGCTGGCGGCGGCGACGGAGAACCCGGCCTCGAGGGATCGTCCCCCGTCGCTGCTCACGGTGAGCGAGTACGGGCCCGGACGCGGCGGGATGGCGGGCCACCACCAGGCCTGGTACGAGCCGGCCGGCCCGGGGCCGTACGCGACGCCGGTGGGCAGCGCGCCCGTCTCGTCCCGGAGAGCGACGTCCCAAGCCGTCGACGGCCCTGCGCCGCCCGAGTCCCGCAGCGTGGAGAGCACCGCGAGCCCGAGGATCCCGGAGCCGTCGTCGTAGATTCCGCCCGTCCCCTGGAGGACGAGACCGTATCCGACGTTGGCGGGCTGCTGCGGGCTCCCACCGCTGCAGCCCACGGCCGCGAGGGCCGCGGCGAGCGGTGCCGCGCACGCGCCGTGCCAGAGGACTTCTCCTGCCGTGAATCGACGTGGCGTCCCCGCGCGCACGCGCCCCATCCCTGCGCCTCCTCGTGCTCTCGGCCCGGAGGGCGCTCGCGCGCTCGCCGGCATTCGGTACGCCCTAGGACCACGTGGGCCCGGGCTTTTGCTCCCCCGCCTCGCGGTCGGGGTCGCTCTTGTCGTGCCGCCTTGAAAGGGATGCAGAGCAGGGCGCGGACGGTCCGTCAAGGACTTCGGGTGGAACCACCAAGTCCACTCGCAGTTGTGCGATCTTGCGCCTGCGACTCGTTGGGGATGGGTGCGGCCCGTCCTCGCTCGACGCGCGGTGTGTGCGTGTGGGCGCCGGGCGCCCGCGCACCGAACGACGGTCCGTGGAGAGATGGCTCGCGAGCTGCTGCGACGAGCTCCGCGCCGGGCGCTCAGACGCTCAGGTACGCCTGGCGCACGCCCGGGTCCGCGAGCAGGGCCGCCCCGGTGCCGCTCCCGACGGTGCGCCCGTCGCTGATCACGAAGGCCCGGTCGGCGAGCGAGAGCGCCTGGGCGACGTGCTGCTCGACGAGGAGCACGGTCACGCCGGACTTCTGGACCTCGGCGATGATGGCGAACATCTCGTCGACGAGGATGGGCGAGAGCCCCAGCGACGGCTCGTCGAGCATGAGCAGCGACGGCTCGCTCATGAGGCCTCGGCCGATGGCGCACATCTGCTGCTCGCCGCCCGAGAGCGTCCCCGCGAGCTGCCGCGCGCGCTGCTGGAGGCGCGGGAAGAGCCCGAAGACGCGATCGAGGCTGCGGCGCCACCGCCGGCGCGGGCCAGGCAGGTACGCCCCCAGCTCCAGATTTTCCCGCACGGTCATCTGCGGGAACAGCGCGCGACCCTCCGGCACGTGGCCGATCCCCATCTCCACGATGCGGCTCGAGGCGAACCCGCGGATCGACTCGCCCTTGAACTCGATCGTCCCGGCGGTCGCCCGCACCATCCCGCAGATGCCGCGGATGGTGGTGGTCTTCCCCGCGCCGTTCGCGCCCACCATGACGACGAGCTCGCCGGGGTGGCCCTCGAGGCTCACGTCCCAGAGCGCCTGCACCTCGCCGTAGCAGGCCGCCAGATGGCTCACGCGGAAGAGCGGCGTCCCGGTCCCGGTAGGCATGTCACCCCTTCCTCGCGGCCTCGGCGTACTGCGAGCCGAGATAGGCCTTCACCACTTCGGGATGCCGCATGACCTCGGACGGCGGCCCCTCCGCGAGCTTCTTCCCGAAGTTCAGCACCACCACGTGATCCGAGATCTTCTTCACGGCCTGCATGACGTGCTCGATCCCGGCGACCGCCGCGATGCCCATGGCGCGCAGCTTCTTCACGAGCTCGATGGTCTCGTCCACCTCCGTCGGTGTGAGGCCGGCCATCACCTCGTCGAGCAGGATGACCTTGGGCTCGAGCGCCACGGCCCGCGCCACCTCGAGCCGCTTGCGCTTCGCCAGCGTCAGGTTCCTCGCCTCGAGCTGCGCGAACGGCGCGAGCCCGGTGAGCTCCAGGATCCGCTCGGCCCGCCGTTCGGCGGCGCGGCGCGTGCTCACCTTCGCGAGGGCGGCGAGCGCGACGTTGTCGAGCGTCGTGAGGCCGGGGAAGGGACGCACGATCTGGAAGGTCCGCCCGATCCCGAGCCGCGCCGTCCGGCTGGGCCTGAGGCCCAGGATCGAGCGCCCCTCGAAGAGGATGTCCCCACGCGTCGGCGCGAGCGCGCCGGTGATGAGGTTGAAGAGCGTCGTCTTGCCCGCGCCGTTCGGCCCGATGATGCTGAGGATGACGCCGGGCTCGACCGTGAACGACACCCCGTCCAGCGCGCGCAGGCCCTCGAAGTACTTCGAGACGTCGCGCACCTCCAGGAGCGGGGCCGTCACGCGGCCTCCTCGCGGATCGGCGCCGGTCCGACCGGGGCCCGCCGGCGCATCCTCCGCCGGCGCAGGAGCGGGATGATCCCCTCCGGCAGGAAGAGCAGCACGATCAGGATCATCACGCCGAAGAGGAGGAGGTGCACCTCGGCGAACTTCGCCCAGAGCACCTCGCCCACGGCGGTGAAGAGGAACCCGCCGATGAGCGGCCCCCACACCGTCCCGGCGCCGCCGAAGATGGCCATGAGGATCGTCTGCACCTCGTAGCCCGCCGGGAAGGCCGAGGCCGGATCGATGTAGCTGAGACGCCAGGCGTAGAGGCCGCCCGCCATCGCCGGGAAGGTGGACGCGAGGACGAACGACGCGAGCTTCGCCATCGTGGTGTCGACGCCCATGGCCTCGGCCGCGAGCTCGTCCTCCCCGATCGAGCGAAGCCGGAGCCCGAAGGCGGAGCGATCGACGGCCCACGTGACCACCACCGCCACCGCCACGAGCGCCGCGCCCGCGTAGTAGAGCTGCCGCAGCGTCGCCTCGGGGGGGAGATAGATCCCCTCGCCTCCGCGGGTGACGCTGATCCAGGCGGAGGCGACCATGGCGAGGACCTGGGTGAGGCCGAGCATGCCGAGCGCGAAGTACGGGCCGCGCAGGCGGAGCATGGCCCAGCCCAGCGGGACCGCCAGCACTGCCGCCGTCGCGGTGCCGGCCAGCACCGCGATCGGCCACGGCCAGGCGTTCCGGGACACGAGGATGGCGAGCGTGTACGCGCCGATCCCGAAGAAGGACATCTGCCCGAAGGACACGTAGGCCGTGAACCCGGAGACGAGGTTCCAGCCGTAGGCCATGCTCACGAACAGGAACGTCGTGAAGAAGAAGCCGACGAGGTAGTCCGAGGCGAAGAAGGGGAGCACCGCCACGACGGCGATCCCCACCGCGAGGGCGGCCCATCCGATGCGGATCCTCACCGCCACCCGGTCGCCTCGAGCGTCGCGGGTCGCCATCACACCCGCTTCATCCCGAGCAGGCCCTGGGGCCGCACCAGGAGCACGGCCAGGAACAGGAGGAACGCGATGCCGTTCGCGATCTGCGCGCTGAAGAGGTAGCCGGTGAACACCTCGGCGAGCCCGAGCATCACCGCGCCGGCGAGCGCCCCGGGGAACGATCCGAGCCCTCCGATCACGGTCACGGCGAACGAGCGCACGGTGTAACCCGTGCCCATGGAAGGGGAGATCGCGAAGATCATGACGAGGAGCACGCCCGCGGCGGCCGCGAGCGCGCTGCCCAGCCCGAAGGTGAGCACGCGGATGCGGGGGATGTCGATGCCGCACACCAGGGCGCCGTCGGGGTGCTGCGACACCGCCCGCACGGCACGTCCGGTGAAGGTGTACTGGAGGAAGGCCCAGAGCGAGACCGAGATGAAGCCGGCCGCCGCGAACGCGATCACCCGCGTCTTCGCGAAGTCGAGCCCACCCACGTGCCACGATCCGCCGAGGAACATGACCGTCTGGAACTCGTTCCCCCAGAGAAGCTGCGCGCCGTTGATGATCACGTAGGAGACGCCGAACGTCATGAGGAGCGAGGTCTTGACGGCGCCGCGGTCCGGCGGCACCCGGCCCAGCAGGAACCGCTGCACGAGAATCCCCAGGCAGAGTCCCGCCGCGATGCCGATGGGAAGCGCGACCAGCGGGTTCACGCCGAACCGCGTGAACAGCCAGAAGGCGAGGAACCCGCCGGCCATGATGACGTCGCCGTGGGCCAGGTTCACGACCCCCATGACGCCCCACACGAGGTTGATGCCGAGGGACATGAGGCCGTAGACGCCCCCCACCATGGTACCGTTCACCAATAGCTGAAGGAAGGTGCGAGCGTCCACGGCGCCTCCTCGTCACCCGCGCTTCGACCAGGGTGGCGTCGGCAGGATGGCCTTGCCCTGCGCGAGGTTCTCCGGCCACACGAGGATCTGCTTCCCCTTCTGCCACTGCAACATGGCCGAGTTGAAACCGACCTGGATGCCCTGCTCGTTCACCTTGAACTTTCCGTAGACGGTGTCGAGCTCCATCTTCGAGATGGCGGCGGCGAGCTTCGCCTGGTCGAGCGAGCCGACCTGCTTCACGGCCGCCTCCATCACCTCGCCGGTCGCGTAGTTCGAGGCGGAGTGGTAGTCCGGATCCCGCCCGAACTTCTCCTTGTACCGCTTCACGAACTCGGGGTTGCCCTTCCACGGCATGGTGGCGGCCCACTGCGTCGCGCCGAAGACGTATTCGGCCGTCGACCCCAGGTTCGCGAACTCCGGCTCGGCCGCTCCCACCGCGACGGCGAACAGCTTCGCGTCCACGCCCAGCTCGCGGCACTGCCGGATGATGCCCTGCGCGTCCGGCAGGTACGAGTTGGCGATGAGGACGTCGGGCGCGAGCTGCTTCACCTTGGTGAGGAGCGCGCTGAAGTCCGAGCTGCCCTTCGAGTAGGTCTCGTTGAAGACCACGGTCAGGCCGAACCGGCCCACGGCCTTGACCACCTCCGAGGAGACCGCCTTGGGAAACGCCGTGTCCTCGGCGAGCATCGCCACCGTCTTGTAGCCGTTCGCCTTCGCCAGGTTGAGAGCGCCGAGCATGTACTGCCCAGCCTGCGTCTGGCCCTGGAAGTTGTACTTGTACCCGCGGCTGTAGATCTTCGTGTCCGCCGCCTCGGAGCCGATCATCACCATCTTGTGCTTCTCGGCCACGGTGCTGGTGGCGCTCGTCACGGCGCTCGAGTACGGACCGACGATGAGCTCCGCGTGATCGGAGGTGATGAGCTTCTCGTAGAGCTGCACGCCCGTGTTGGGATCGCTCTTGTCGTCGTAGTAGACGAGCTTCACCGGGCGTCCCAGGAGCCCGCCGCGCTTGTTCACGTCGTCGACCCAGAGCTGCGTCCCTTCGAGCGCGTACTTCCCGCTGCCTGCGTACGGCCCGCTCAGCGACACCGAGGCACCGACCACGATCGGGTTCTGCTGCGCGTCGGCCGCCGGAGCCGCCGCGAGCTGCACCGCGGTCATGACGAGCGCCGCGATCCCTGTCCATCGCTTGGGCATGTTCATCTCCTTTGGTTTGGCGAGTTCACCTACCGACGAGCCGTGGCGGGCGCTTCTCGAAGAACGCCCGCACGCACTCGTCGTGATCTTCGGACACCCAGACGGGGCCAAACAGCTCGGTCTCGTACTCTATTGCAGCATCGAGCGACACGCGCGCCGAAGCCTGCGCGAGCCGCTTGTACGCGCGGACGGCCAGCGGCGCGTTGCCGGCGATCGTCCTCGCCAGCTCCGTGGCCCGATCGAGGACGCGATCCGGCGGGACGACCTCGTCGACCACGCCCAGGGCGAGCGCCTGCTGCGCCGTCAGCGTCTCGCCCGTGAGCATGAGCCGCAGCGCCTTGCTCGTCCCGAGGAGCCGGATGAGGCGCGGCCCGCCGCCCCAGCCGCTCATGAGCCCCATCTTGATCTGGCGGAAGCCGAGCGAGGCGGTCTCGCTGGCGATGCGGAAGTCGCAGGCGATGGCCGTCTCGCATCCGCCTCCGAAGGCGTGCCCGTTCACGGCGGCGATCACCGGCCACGGGAACGCCGCGAGGAGGTCCGTCACCTCCTTCATGGTGGAGATCATGTGACGGGCCTCTTCCGCGGTCTTGATCTGCTGGAACTCCTTCAGATCGCCGCCGGCGAGGAACGACGCCCTCCCGCTGCCGGTGAGGACGAGGGCGCGGAGCTGGTCCTCGTCGCGCAGCCGCAGGCAGAGCTCGCGGAGCTCGCGGATGGTCTGCATGTTGAGGGCGTTGTGGACGTCGGGCCGGTTCACCGTGATGACCCCGATGCCGCCGTCCTCCTGGTAGAGCACGTTCTCGTTCACGCCGTCCTCCGTCCCTTTCGCTCTCCGAGGATCCCCGTCACGCCGCGCTCCGCCGCTCGATGCCGCCGAACCACTTCACGATCTCTTCCAGCGGCACACCGGTCGGGAACACGCGGGCGACGCCGAGCTCGAGGAGCCGCGGGACGTCGGGCGGGGGGATGGCCCCTCCCACCACGACCTTCACGTCGTCCCGGATGCCGCGCGCCTCCAGGCTCGCCATGAGCTTCCGCGTCAGGGAGAGGTGCGCGCCCGAGAGGATGGAGAGCGCCACCACGTCGACCGACTCCGCCAGGGCCACGGCCGCGACGCGGTCCACCTGCTGGTGCAGGCCGGTGTAGATGACCTCCATGCCCGCGTCGCGCAGGGCGAGCGCGACCACCTTGGCGCCGCGGTCGTGGCCGTCGAGGCCCGGCTTCGCGATCAAGACCCTGAGCCGTCCGCCCATGGGAACGCCTCCCTCACACGCTGGCCGGCTCCTGGAACCGCCCGAACACGTCGACGAGGACGCCGTTCATCTCGCCTACCGTGCAGTAGGCCTTCGCGCAGGCGAGGAGGCGGGGCACGAGGTTCTCCGTCCCCCGGGCGGCGGCCTTCAGCTCGTCGAGGGCGCGCCGCACGGCCGCGCCGTCGCGGCGCCTCTTCACCTCGGCGAGGCGCGCCACCTGGCGCTCCCGGATGCGCGGGTCGGGCTCGTAGAGGGTGAGCTGGGGCTCCTCCGGCTTCGCGAAGCGGTTCACCCCCACGATGACCTTCTCGCCCGAGTCGATGCGCTTCTGCTGGCGGAAGGCCTCCTGGGCGATCTCGCGCTGGATGGCGCCCTGCTCGACGGCGCGTACCATCCCGCCCATGCCGTCGATGCGCTCGATGAGCGCGGCGATCTCGGCCTCCATCCGATCGGTGAGCGCCTCCACGTACCAGGAGCCGCCCAGGGGGTCCGCCACGGCGGGCACGCCGCTCTCGTAGGCGAGGACCTGCTGCGTGCGGAGCGAGAGCTCGGCCGTCGCCTCCGTGGGCAGCGCGAAGGCCTCGTCGTACGCCGCGGTGAAGACCGACTGCACGCCGCCGAGCACCGCCGAGAGCAGCTCGTACGAGACGCGGACGACGTTGTTCATGGGCTGCTGGGCGGTGAGGGTGCTCCCGCCGCAGACGCAGCCGAACCGGAACATCCAGGAGCGCGGGTCCTTCGCGCCGAAGCGCTCGCGCATGATCCTCGCCCAGAGACGGCGCCCGGCGCGGTACTTGGCCACCTCCTCGAAGAAGTCCATGTGCGTGTAGAAGAAGAAGCTCACCTGCCGGGCGATGGCGTCGACGTTCATGCCGCGCTCGACGCAGGCCTGCACGTAGGCGACGGCGTCCGCGAGCGTGTAGCCCATCTCCTGGACCGCCGTGCAGCCGGCGTCCCGGAAGTGCGCGCCCGCCACGCTGATGGCGTTGAAGCTGGGCGCGTGCGCGGCGCAGTGCTCGATGGTGTCGACGATGAGCCTCATGGAGGGCGCCGCCGGGTAGATCCAGGTGCCGCGCGCCACGTACTCCTTCAGGATGTCGTTCTGGATGGTCCCGTTGATCTTCGCCGCGGGGACGCGCTGCTTCTCGCAGACGGCGAGGTACATGGCGAGCAGGATGGCCGCGGTCCCGTTGATGGTGAAGGAGGTGCTGATCCGGTCGAGCGGAAGGCCGGCGAAGATGACCTCCATGTCGTCGAGGGTGTCGATGGCGACGCCGACGCGGCCCACCTCCTCCTCGACCTCGGGATCGTCGGAGTCGAAGCCCATCTGCGTCGGGAGATCGAGCGCGACGCTGAGGCCGGTCTGCCCCTGCTCGAGGAGGAAGCGGTACCGCGCGTTCGTGTCCTCGGCGGTGCCGAACCCGGCGTACTGCCGGAGCGTCCAGAGCTTCCCGCGGTAGCCCGAGGCGTGGATGCCGCGGGTGTAGGGGTACTGGCCGGGGAAGCCGATGCTCGACGGATCCCGCGCCTCGCCCGCGGCCGGGGGCGCGTACAGCGGGTCGACGGGGATGCCGGAGGACGTGGACGCCGGCGCGGGCGGCCGCTTCTCGATCTCCGCCTGCCAGGCCCGGCGCTGCTCCTCCCACGAGCTCATGTTCCGGTCTCCCGGGCGCGATGCCCCGCCCGCTCCGTCACCTCGCGATAGGCCGCGTAGGCGCGGCGGCAGTGCTCGCGCGCCAGCTCCTCGGCGCGCGGCGGGTCGCCGGCCTCGATGGCGTCGTAGACGGCGCGAAGCTCGCGGACCGCCTCCTTCATGCGCCCCGGGCGCGAGAGCGAGATGGGCTTCGCCCGCGCGAGCGCGTCCCCGATGCTCGAGGCGATCTGCTGCATGCGCCGCGAGGAGGCGAGGCCGATGTACTGGTGCCAGAAGTTCACCTGGAGGTCCTTGAAGCGCGCCAGGTTCCCCGCCCGAGCCGCGGCCTCCATCTTCCCGAGCGTCTCCCCGAGCGCCCGCAGTGCCGCCAGCGGACGCCGGCGGGCGGCGAAGTAGGCGACCAGCCCCTCGAGGGCGCCGCGGAGCGCGTAGAACTCCTCCATCTCCTCGAGCGGCGGGAGCTCCGCCACGACGACGCCGCGCCAGTGCTCGCTCCGCACCAGCCCGTCCGTCTCGAGCTTGCGGAGCGCCTCGCGGATGGGCGTCCGGCTGACCTTCATGCGGAGGGAGAGGTCCTCGGTCAGGAGCCGCTGGCCGGGGAGGAGGAGGCCCTGGGAGATGGCCTGCCGGAGGGCGTCGTAGGCGAGCTCGCCCACCGGGCGATGGCCGGCGTGGGACGAGAGATCGAAGGGGTCCGGCCTCTTCCGCACGTGGGGCTCCCAAGAATGGACACAAGATCTTGGATCCAATGTCCGAGGGCCATGGCCTCTCTTGGGGCGGTCCGCGCGCCCGAGGTCTCGACGTGGGCGAGGAGCACGCGCCGTTCGACTTTCGAGCGTTCGAGCCGGACGAGAACCGAACGGTCGGACGGTCGCGTCGAACGTCCGAGCGGCCACGGTCGCGCACCTTCCGTGTGGTTGCGGGATTGCAGAGGGGATGAGGCGGTTTGTGCCACCCATCGGAGTGCGATAGCGTGGACCAGAGCTGCGAGCCGGTGAGGGGAACCCTTCGAGGGAGGTCGCTCCTGGCCGCTTTCCCCGCGAGTGAAGCCTTCGCCCGGCCCGGGCACGAGCGGGAGATCCTCGACGCCTGGGAGCGGCTCGTCCGAGGCGGCGAGGCCGAGGCCGAGCACGTCCGCGGGTTGATCGCCCAGTCCTGGCTGCGGTGCCGCGACCGGGAGGTCGATCCGGAGCTCGCCCGCGCGCCCGGGACCCTCGCCGACGGGGACCTCAGGCTGCACCGCGATCGCCACCGGACGCTGCTCGAGGCGAGCGCGCCGGTGATGTCCGCGGCGCGCGACTTCCTCTCGGACGCCGGGAGCATCCTGCTGCTCACCGACGCCCACGGGCTCATCATCGGCGTCGAGGGGGATCCCGAGACGCGGGACCGCGCGAAGGAGATCGTGCTCGTCCCCGGCGCGGCCTGGGACGAGCTCGTCACCGGCACGAACGCCATCGGGACCGCCCTCGCCGTGGGCCAGGCCGTGCAGGTCCACGGCGCCGAGCACTTCTGCGAGGGGATCAAGCGCTGGACCTGCGCCGCGGCGGTCGTGCGCGACCCCTGCGACGCGAGCATCGTCGGCGCCATCGACGTGTCGGCCACGAGCCACTCCTACAGCCGTCAGAGCCTCGCCTTCGTGGTCTCGGCCGCGGCCCAGATCGAGGCGCGCCTGAAGCAGCTCGAGCTGGCCCAGCGGTACCGGATCCTGGAGTCCTGCGTCTCGCTGCTCTCGATCGCGCACAGCGAGGGCGTGGTCCTGTTCGACCGCCGCGGCTTCGCCATCAAGGTCAACGCGCAGGCGGCGGCGGCGCTGGCGTTGCGGGGTCAGGCGTTCGCGGCCGGCCACCCGCTGCGGGTCGACGCCCTGAACCTGGAGGCCGTCGTGCCGGCGGGGCCGTTTCCCGAGTGGCTCCCCGCGGCCCGGGTCGAGCCGGTGCTCGATCGGGGCGAGCGGATCGGCACCTTCGTCGTGCTCGCGCCCGACGGCGTCGTCGGCGCGAAGCGGCCGCGCGCCGCGTCCGCCGCCGCCGCGGTCGGCGATCCGTTCGAGGCTCGAACACCAGCCCCTGCTGCAGCGGATCCACGTGCGTGAGCCCCAGGCAGTAGCTCACGATGGAGTTGGCCACGCT
>DATDDC010000796.1:0-1802 GCA_036523995.1 Anaeromyxobacter sp. | reverse complement strand
AGAACGTGAAGTACGGCCGGCCGGGCGCCTCGCACGAGGACGTCGTGAGCGCCTGCCGCGCCGCCCACGCGGACGCCTTCGTGCGCGCCTTCCCCGACGGCTACGCGACGAAGGTCGGCGAGCGCGGCCAGCAGCTCTCCGGCGGGCAGCGCCAGCGAATCGCCATCGCCCGGGCCGTCCTGAAGGATCCGCGCATCCTCCTCCTCGACGAGGCGACGAGCGCGCTCGACGCGGAGTCCGAGGCGCTCGTGCAGGACGCGCTCGAGAAGCTCATGCGCGGGCGGACTGCGCTCGTCATCGCGCACCGCCTCTCCACCGTGGCGCGGGCCGATCGGGTGGTCGTGCTCGAGGGCGGGCGCGTCGTCGAGAGCGGCGCGCACGCGGCGCTCATGGAGCGGGCGGGGATCTATCGGCGGCTCGTGGAGCGGCAGCTGATGCCGGCGTGAGCGGAATCGCGCCGGCGGGGCGTTGCGGGCGCCGCGCCTCACGTGTATATCGTACGTATGGCACACAAGGTCACCACGACGGTCCGGCTCGATCGAGAGGACGCGGAAGCTCTCGCCCGGGCGCGAAAGGACGGGCTGGCCGCCTCCGACCTCATCCGGAAAGGGCTGCGCGTCGTAGCGGCCCGGTACTACCGCGACCGCCGCCCGCCCTCGACCGGGCTCTTCGTCTCGACGGACGCGAAGCTGGGCGAGGAGGAAGAGGTCTTCCGGGACCTGGAGCGGTGAAGGCGGTCGTCGCCGACGCGCGCTTCGCGCAGCTCGGACTCGGCCTCGTCGATGGGATGGTCGCCGCGGTCGCCGAGCGCCGCCGCGTCCTGCGCATCCTCACCACCGACCGGAAGGGCTTCTCGCCACTCCGCGTGGGGCCCCGGCTCGATCGCGCCCTCGAGCTCGTGCCCTGACGAGCGGCGGCGCGCGGCTCAGGGCGACCGCGCCGCGGGCGGGCCGGTGGGCAGCGAGAGCCCGAGCACGAGCTTGAAGTTCGGCTCGTGCCGGATGAAGTCGCGGTTCTGGCGGTACGAGGCCGCGGCCTCCCAGGTGACCTCCAGCGGTCCGACCGCGAGCGCCTGGCGGACGCCGGCCGTGATCTCCGCGTCGTGCGACCAGTTTCCCTGCACGGGCTGGATCACCTCCCAGTAGTACGCGTCGTTCCGGCGGACGCGCTCGAGGTACCCGCCGATGCGGCCGCCGGCGTGGAACACGTCCAAGGCGAGCGTCTGACTGTCCGCGCCGGGACCGATCCACGCGCCGATGAGCTGGCCGCGGTTCGTGTACCCGAGGTCGTTGCCGTGCACGTAGTAGGTGGGAGCGCCGGCCGCGGTCCCGAACCCTGCCATCTCCTGCAGGTCCACGAGCTCCAGGTGGAGCCGCACGAGGCGCGAGCCCGCGCGGAACGTCTTCTGGAGGCCGACCAGGTACGCTTGCGAGCGATCGGGCTCGCGGATGGTGCCCCACCACGACCAGTTGTAGTCCTCCCGCGCCCACTCGCCGTAGATCTCGAGGCCGACCGCCGGGAACACCCACCGTGCGAACACCGAGGCGAGCTGGTTGTCGCGCGGGTTGTCGCCGGTCGGGCCGAACCGGCTCGTGAGGCCGTTCGCCTCGAACGGCTCGAACACGGCCAGGTACTTGCTCAGCGTGAGCCCGCCCCACGGCTGGACGAAGTAGCGCCCGAGGCCGACGTAGAGCCGCGGGATCCAGCGAGGCTCGTACGTCACCGCGAGGCCCGAGATGAGCGGCCGGCCGCCGCCCGCGATGTACGGCGTCCGCTCGAGCCTTCCCCAGAAGATGAGCGCC
>DATDDC010000795.1:0-8820 GCA_036523995.1 Anaeromyxobacter sp. | reverse complement strand
GGCGCGCGCGCAGGCGGCGCTGGCGCCGTTCCGGGCCGAGGTGGGGCTCGGCGCCCGCCCGGAGCCGGCGCCGGCGCAGCCCTTCGCCGAGCAGCTCCGCGTGGTCCTGGAGGAGCGCGTCCCGGTGGTCAGCTTCACGTTCGGTGCGCCGCCGAAGGAGGACGTGGCGGCGCTGGCGCGGAGCGGCGCCTTCGTCATGGCCACCGCCACGAACGTGCGCGAGGCGCGGGTCGTCGAGGAGCTCGGCTTCCAGGCCGTGGTGGCCCAGGGCGGCGAGGCCGGCGGCCACCGCGGCACCTTCCTCGGGCCGGTGGAAGGCGGGCTCGCGGGGACGCTCGCGCTCGTGCCGCAGATCGTGGACGCAGTGAAGATCCCGGTGGTCGCCGCCGGGGGCATCATGGACGGGCGCGGCATCGCCGCGGCCTTCGCGCTCGGCGCGAGCGCCGTCGCGCTCGGGACCGCGTTCCTCGCCTGCCCGGAGTCCGGCGCGAGCCGCCCGTACAAGGACGCCGTCCTCGCCCGCCGGGACGTCGACGCCACCCGGCTCACGCGCGCCTTCTCCGGCCGCCACGCCCGCGGCATCGGCAACCGCTTCATCGAGGCGCTGGCGGACGCGCCGGTCCTCCCCTACCCGCTCCAGAACTCGCTCACGGCCGACATCCGGCGCGAGGCGGCGAAGGCGGGGAAGGCCGACCTCCTCTCGCTCTGGGCCGGGCAGGGCGTGGCGCTCGCCACCGCCCGACCCGCCGCCGAGCTGTTCCGCGCGCTCGTGCGCGAGACCGAGGAGGCGGTGGCGCGCCTCGCCGCACCCCGCTGACCGCGAGGCCGCGAAGGGCGGCTATCCCGCAGGATAGACGGTACAAATCGATATTGGAGGGCAGTAGTCAATATTGATGCATGCCGTCCATGAAGCCGAGATTGCACGCGGGTTTTCGCTTGCAGATCGTCCGGCTCCTGACTTCAATCAATGTACGACGGCGCTGGCCCTTGTACGGATCGGCCGATCCGGGAGGGGGCCACATGAAGGATCCGAGCTTCGACGACTCGCCCGCCGCGGAGAGGATCACCCGCCGTCGAGCCCTCCGCATCGCCGCCGCCGCGGGAGCCGCGGCCGCGGCCGGCTCGGCGCAGGCCCGCGAGCCGAAGCGGCCGCACGACGGCGACGCGGGCCTCCTCTTCGATGCGACGCTCTGCGTGGGCTGCCGCGCCTGCCAGACCGCCTGCAAGGAAGCGAACCACCTCCCGCCCGACCGGCGCGCGGAGGACGGCGGCCTCTACGACGCGCCCCTCGACCTGAACGGCACGACGAAGAACGTCATCCGGCTCGCCGTGGGGCCCGGCGGCGAGACCGAGTTCGTGAAGCGCCAGTGCATGCACTGCGCGGATCCGGCCTGCGCCTCGGTGTGCATGGCCGGCGCCCTGCACAAGATCGAGCGCGGCATCGTGGCGTACGACGAGAAGAGGTGCGTCGGCTGCCGCTACTGCCAGATCGCCTGCCCCTTCAACGTGCCGAAGTTCCAGTGGCACACGGCGCTGCCCGTCATCGTGAAGTGCGAGCTCTGCCGCCACCGCGAGGAGGGGGCGGCCTGCGCCGAGGTCTGCCCGCGCGGCGCCGTCGTGAAGGGAACGCGCGGCGAGCTCCTCGCCGAGGCGAGGCGCCGCCTCGCCGCCGCGCCGGAGAGGTACCAGCGCAAGGTCTACGGAGAGAGCGACGGAGGCGGCACGAACGTCCTCTACCTCACCTCGAGCGCCGTCCCCTTCGACGCGCTGGGGCTGCCGAACCTCCCGCAGCACCCGCTCCCCGAGCTCTCGGAGTCCGTCCAGCACGGCATCTACAAGTACGGCATCGCGCCCATCGCGCTCTGGACGGCGGTGACCGTGATCCAGCTCCGGAACCGCAAGGAAGACCACGGCGCTCGCCGCGAGGAGGAATGACCATGGGCTCGCATCCTCGTGAGAGGCCGCTCGGCGGAAAGGTCCTCACCTCCGCCATGAAGGTCCTCCTCGGCCTCGCCGCGCTCTGGGCCGTGATGGTCGCCATCCGGCTCCTCTTCGGCCTCGGCGCCATGTCGGCGCAGAACGACGGGTACGCCTGGGGGATCTGGAAGCCGCTCAACGTCGTCACCTTCACGGGCATCGCCGCGGGAGCGTACGCGGTCGGCCTCGTCACGTATCTCTTCAACCGCGGGGAGTACCACCCGCTCGTCCGCTCCTCCGTCATGGCGGGGGCGATGGGCTACACGCTCGCCGGCATCTCCGTCCTCGTCGACCTCGGCCGCTGGTGGAACCTGTGGGTGGTCTTCTGGCCTCCCGCCTGGAACCTGAACTCCGTCCTGCTCGAGGTGGCGGGCTGCGTCCTCGCCTACACCCTGGTGCTCTGGGTCGAGGTGGGGCCGGCGGTCCTGGAGAGGCTGGCCGAGGCCAGGAGCCGCGTCGTGTCCCGTCTGGCGCGGCGGCTCCTCCCCGAGCTGCGGCGGCGAATGCCGTTCGTCGTCGCGACCGCCCTCCTCCTCCCGTCGATGCATCAGTCCTCGCTCGGCGGCCTGTTCATGATCACGGAGACGAAGACCCATCCGCTCTGGCACACGAGCCTCCTGTCGGCGCTGTTCCTCGTCTCGTGCGTGACGATGGGCTTCGGGGCGGTGGTGGTCATCGAGAACCTCGCCTCCCTGCGCTGGGGGAAGGCGATCGATCAGAAGCTGCTCGCGCGGCTCAACGCGGTCCCCGCCTGGCTGGCGCTCGGGTTCGTGGCGCTCCGGCTCGGCGATCTCGCCTGGCGCGGCAGGCTCGGGCTCGTCGCGGCAGGCGGGACGCACGCGCTCCTCTTCCTCGTCGAGATGGCGCTCTTCGCCCTCCCCGGGGTGCTCCTTCTCTCCGCCCGCTGGCGCGCGAACCGCGGAAATCTCTTCGGGGCCGGTCTCCTCCTCCTCGCGGGCGGAACGCTCTACCGCTTCGACACCTACCTCGTCGCCTACCAGCCCTCGCCGGGCTGGCACTACTTCCCCTACGTGCGCGAGATGCTCTTCAGCCTCTGCCTCGCGGGGATGGGCGTCGCCGCCTATGCGCTCTTCGTGAAGCTCTTCCCCATCCTGAGCGGCGTGGGCGAGCGCGGCGCGAAGGCCGCGGCGCCGGCGGCGCCGATGCGGATCGCCGCGGGCCGCTGACCGGGCGGCCGGCGCCGGAGCGAGGCCCGCCTCAGCGGGCGGGCGGTCTACAATGTCCCGATGCTCGCGATCCACGCCTCGGGGCTCGCGAAGACCTACTCCGGCGCGTTCGGGCGCCGCCCGCAGGAGGCCCTCCGCGGCGTCGATCTGGACGTGAGCGAGGGAACCGCCTTCGGGCTCATCGGCCCGAACGGCGCCGGCAAGACGACCTTCGTGAAGGCGATCCTGGGGCTCGTCCGGCCGAGCGCGGGGGTGGCGCGCCTCCTCGGCGGGGATCCCGGCGATCCTCGCCCGCGGGCCCGCGTCGGCTACCTGCCCGAGCGCCTGCAGTTCCCGCCCGCGCTGGACGCCCGGGCCATCCTTCGAAGCGTGGCGCGCCTGAAGCGCCTCCGCGACCCCGAGGCCGCCATCGATCGGCGCATCGACGAGCTGGGCCTGGCGGAGGTGGCGAGCCGGCGCGCCGGCACGTACTCGAAGGGGATGCGCCAGCGGCTCGGGCTCGCCTGCGCGCTGCTCGGCGCCCCCGCCCTCCTCGTCCTCGACGAGCCCACCGACGGCCTCGACCCGCTCGCCCGCGTCGAGGTCCGGAACCTCCTCGCGCGCGAGCTGGCGCGCGGCGCCACGCTCTTCCTGAACTCGCACCTGCTGTCGGAGACCGAGCGCGTCTGCACGCGCATCGGCATCCTGGTCGGGGGGAGGATCGTCCGCGAGGGCGCGCTCGACGCGATGCGGGAGAGCACGAGCCGCTGGGCCGTGCGCTTCGACGGGAATGCGCAGGCCCAGCCCCTCGCGGCAGCCGGGTTCTCCCCCGCGGCCCGCGGCGAGGGCTGGACGTTCGACGGCGAGCCCCCGGCGCTCAACGAGGCGCTGGAGCGGGCCCGCCGCTCGGGAGCGCTCCTCGTCGAGCTGTCCCGCGAGTCGAGGGACCTCGAGGCCGTCCTGCAGGACGCGGTGGGGGTACCGCGATGATGGTCCTCGCCATCGCGCAGGACCTGCTCGCGGAGGCGCGCTCGCGCCGCTGGGTGCTGGCCTTCCTCGCCGCGGCGACGCTCGTCCTCGCGGCGGTGGCGGTCGGGCTCCGCTTCGAGGTCGTGGACGGCGCCCTCGCCGCGACGCGGCTCTTCGGGGGAGATCTGAGGAGCGACGTCCGCTCCGTCGACGTGGCGCTCCGGCCGCTCTTCGTCGCGACCTCGTACGTCGTGTTCTACGGCGGGCTCGTCTTCGGCATCGTGGCCACCGCCGACTTCGCCCCCACGCTCCTCGCCCCCGGCCGCATCGAGCCCCTGCTCGCGCTTCCGCTCCGGCGCTGGCACGTCCTCGCCGGCACGTTCCTGGGGGTGGAGCTCCTCGTCCTCGCGGCGGCGCTGTACGGCGGAGCGGGCGTCTTCGTCCTCCTGTGGATCAAGACGGGGGTCGCGAACGCGGGCCCCCTCGCTGCGGCCGCGTCCGCCGCCGTGGCCTTCGCGCCGGTGTACGCGGCCATGCTGGCGACGGCCCTCGTGGCCCGGAGCGCCGCGCTCTCCGCCGGGTCGGGCCTGCTCATCCTCGTCGCCGGGATCGTCGCGGGAAACCGGGCCGTCATCGCGGAGCTGTTCCAGCCCGGCGCGAGCCGCGCCGTCTTCGTCGGGCTCACGGCGATCCTGCCCCGGCTGTCCTCGCTGGGCAGGATCGGCGCGGCCGTGTCGGCGGACGCGCCGGTCGCGGCGGGCGCGCTCCTCGCCCTCGTCGCGGGCACCGCCGTCTTCGCGCTCGCCATCCTGGCCATCGGCGTCGATCGCTTCGACCGGAAGGACTTCTAGTGAGACGGCGCCTTCGCCTCCCCCTCCTCGCCGCCGCGCTCCTCCTCGGGATCGCCGCCCTCCTCCTGTCTCTCGCGGAGGGCCCTCGCCCCGCCCAGGCGCGCGCGGAGCCGTCCTTTCCGCGATGGCTCCGCCAGGGGGAGGTGGAGCGCGTCCGCGCCCGCCGCACCCTGCCCGTGTCCATGCCGCCGGCGCCGGCGCCGGCGTGGGCGTCGGGCGACGAGCCGGAGCCGCCGCGCGTCCGCGATCCCTTCCTCCTGGCGCTGCCCCGCGATCCGGGGAAGGCGCTCGTCGTCCTCGAGGCGAACGCCCTGCGCCACTCGCGCCTGGGCGAGCTCTTCGTGGAGTGCGTCATGCGGAAAGAGGGCCGCGATCCCTTCGAGGAGGCGCGCCGCGAGGCCGGCATCGATCCGCTGAAGGACATCGACCGGGTCGCGTACACGCCCGATGGGATCATCCTCTTCGGCTTCCTCGATCGCGCCCGCCTGGACGCCATTCCGTCGCGCGTCCTCTCGCGAGGGGAGCACGGTCGGATCTACGTCCCGGATGCGGAAGACCCGCCCACCTTCACGCTGGGTACCTGGCGCGGCCAGATCATCGCGCTGGGGAAGCCCGACTTCGTCGAGTCGACGCTCGATCGCCTCGACGGGAGCACGGCGGAGGATCGCGTGCTCATCCCCGAGTACCTCACCTACGGCGAGGCGTACGGCGTCGTGCCCGGCGCCGCACTGCAGGGCCTCTTTCGCGGAGAGCAGGCGGAGCTGGGCGCGCGCATCGCCCGGGCGGCCTCCCGGATCGAGCTGCACGCCGACGCGATGCGCGACGTCGCCGTGGTGGCGCGCTTCTCCGGGGCCGACGAGGCCGCGACCGAGGATCTCGGCACGGCGCTCGGAGGCGCCCTCGCCCTGGGGCGCGTCCAGGCGGCCGTCAGCGGCAACGCGAGCCTGGCCGAGCTCCTCGAGCACGCGCGCGTGGTCCGCGGCGCCGGCGGCTTCTCCCTCGAGCTCGCGCTGCCGATCGAGGTCGTGGAGCGCTGGTTCTCGGGCTGCGCCGGCCCGGGGTCGCCGCCGGCCGGACCCTGAGTCCGGGTGAGGTGTCCTCTCGCCCGCTCTCGCGTACACTGCCGATCCCTGCGGGACGAGAGGCATTCCTTGGCGCGGGTCGCGATCATCGGCATCGGGAACGTCCTCACCGGCGACGACGCGGTCGGCCCCCACGTCGTCCGCGTGGTCGAGGCGCGCTACGACCTGCCCGCGACGGTGGAGGTCATCGACGCCGGCACCCCCGGATACGACCTCACCGCCTTCCTCGCGGGCCTCGACGCGGCGCTCCTCGTCGACTCGGTCAAGGCGAAGGGCGCGCCGGGCGAGCTCAGGGTCTACGACCGCGCCGAGATCGTCTCGAAGAGGCCCATCCTCGCCATGAGCCCGCACGAGCCGGGAGTCCGCGAGGCGCTCCTCAACGCGGACTTCATGGGCGTGACGCCACCGGTGGTGAAGCTCGTCGGCGTCATCCCGGCGGCGACGGAGAGCGGCATCGGGCTTTCACCCGCGGTGCGTTCCGCCATCCCGGCCGCGGTGGCCCGCGTCGCGGACGAGCTGCGCGCGCTCGGCGTCGAGGTGAAGGAGCGCGTCCCCCCGCGCGAGCCCGATCTCTGGTGGGAGAGGAAGCCCGGTGCCTGAGCGGCGGCGAGCCAGCCCTGAAATGGAAAGGCCCCGGCGCGCTGGACGCCGGGGCCGGGTGGCCCTCCCCCGAGAAGGAACCCACGTATGAAGCTACGCCCGGCCCGAGGTAGGCGGAAGCCCCTCATCCTCGGGACGCAGCGGCCCGGGGAGCATGGCGCGCTGCAGCGGGCCGGCCACGGCGGCGGGAGCCCGCGCCGTTGCGGTCCGGGGAGCCGCCGGCCGGGACCCGGGCGATGAGCTTTGCAACACATCGTGAGGGCGAGTTGTCGCAGGCGGAGGGACGCCGCATCACCATCGCCGGCACGGTGCAGGGGGTCGGCTTCCGGCCCTTCGTGTTCCGGCTCGCGCAGGAGCTGGGGGTGCGCGGGCGCGTGCGGAACGACTCCGGCGGCGTGACCATCGAGGCCTTCGGCTCCGCCGCCGCGCTCGACGCCTTCGTGGCCCGCCTCCGCGCCGATCGCCCGCCCGCGGCCGTGGTGGAGGACCTCCGCAGCGCACCCATCCCGGCGGAGCCCGCAGCGGGATTCGAGATCGTCGAGAGCGCTCGCGCGGCCGAGCGGCGCACGGCCATCCCGCCCGACCTCGCCACCTGCGACGACTGCCTGCGCGAGATCCGCGATCCGGGGGACCGCCGCCACGGATACCCGTTCACGAACTGCACGAGCTGCGGCCCGCGCTTCACCATCGCGCTCGGCGCGCCCTACGACCGCCCCGCCACCACCATGGCGCGCTTCACCATGTGTCCCTCCTGCGCGCGCGAGTACGAGGACCCGCGGGACCGCCGCTTCCACGCGCAGCCGAACGCGTGCCCCGCCTGCGGCCCCCGCGTATCGCTGCGGGACCCTCTTCATGGGGGGGCACTCGCCCCCGAGGTCCTCCCGGAGGGAGTGGAGGCTCGCGCCCCCCCAAACCCCCCGCTCGCTACATCAGACCCGATCACGGTGGTCGGCCGCGCGCTCGCGCAGGGCCGCATCGCGGCGGTGAAGGGGATCGGCGGCTACCACCTCGCCTGCGACGCCGTCTCCTCGGCCGCCGTGCGGCTCCTGCGCGAGCGGAAGCGCCGCGAGGAGAAGCCGCTCGCCGTCATGGTCCGGGACCTCGACGCCGCCCGCGCGCTCGCCTCGCTCGGGCCGGCCGAGGAGAGGCTCCTCGCCTCGGTGGAGCGGCCCATCGTCCTGTGCCGCCGGCGGGAGGGCGCGGCTCTCGCGCCGGAGATCGCTCCGGACAGCCCGCTCGTCGGGCTCCTGCTGCCGTACGCGCCGCTGCATCACCTCCTCCTCGCCGCCGCGGGGCGGCCGCTCGTCATGACGAGCGGGAACCTCTCGGAGGAGCCCATCGCCTTCGAGGACGAGGACGCGCTCCACAGGCTCGGCGGCATCGCCGACCTCTTCCTCGTGCACGATCGGCCCATCGCCTCGCGCTGCGACGACTCGGTGGCGCGCGTCGTCGCGGGCAAGCCCCTCGTGATGCGGCGGGCCCGCGGCTTCGTCCCGCGCCCGGTGCGGGTCTCGCCGCGCTTCCGGCGGCCGGCGCTCGCGGTGGGAGCCCAGCTCAAGAACACCTTCTGCCTCGCCCGGGGAGAGGAGGCGACGCTCGGGCCGCACGTCGGCGATCTCGACGGCCTCGAGACGTACGAGGCGTTCGAGGCGGCCGTGGCCCGCCTCGAGGAGTTCCTCTCGCTCCGGCCCGAGGTCGTCGCCTGCGATCTCCACCCGCTCTACCTCTCCACGCGCTACGCCAAGGAGCGCGCCGCCGCCCTCGGGGCGCCGCTCGTCCAGGTCCAGCACCACCACGCGCACGCGGCCTCCGCGATGGCCGAGCACCACCTCGAAGGCCCGGTGCTCGCGCTCGCCTGGGACGGCACCGGCCTCGGCACGGACGGCGCGGCCTGGGGCGGCGAGCTCCTCCTCGCCGAGCGCGGCCGCTTCGAGCGGCTCGCCACCTTCCGGCCCGTCGCGCTCGCCGGAGGGGACCGCGCCATCCGGGAGCCCTGGCGCATCGCCCTCGCCGCGCTCCTCGACGCGTTCGGCCCCGGCGCGCCGCTCGACGGGATCCCGCTCTTCCGCTCGGTGGACGCGAAGGAGCAGGACGTCGTCCGCCGCATGCTCGCGGGCGGCGTGAACGCGCCGCTCGCGCACGGCGCCGGGCGCGCCTTCGACGCCGCGGGCGCGC
>DATDDC010000794.1:0-3110 GCA_036523995.1 Anaeromyxobacter sp. | reverse complement strand
CTCCTGGGGAACGCGGTTCCCCATGAGCCGATCGACGAGCCGGAAGAAGCCCCAGGCCGAGCCGAAGACGAAGAGGACGTTCGTCGCGACGCCCACGAGCTGCGCGCCGAGCTGGCCCGCGTCGCCGAAGAGGAGGCCCCGCACCGGCCCGGCCACGCCGTTCCAGCCCACGCCGTAGCTGCCGTCGGCGAAGATCCCCAGGGCGAGCGCGCCCCACGCCCCGCACACGCCGTGAACCGCCACCGCGCCCACAGGATCGTCGATCTCGAGGCGCCGCTCGAGCAGCCCCACCGCGTACACCACCAGCACCCCGGCCACGGCGCCGACGAGGACCGCCGCCGCGGGGGAGACGAAGGCGCACGGCGCGGTGATGGCCACGAGGCCGCCGAGGAGGCCGTTGCAGGCCATGCCCACGTCGGGCCGGCGCGCAGTCCACCACACGTAGAAGAGCGCCACGACGAGCCCGGCGCTCGAGGCGAGCATCGTGTTCACGGCGACGAGAGCGACCCGGGGATCCGCCGCGGAGAGCGTCGACCCCGTGTTGAAGCCGAACCAGCCGAACGCGAGGATGAACGTCCCCAGCACGGACATGGGAAGGTTGTGGCCCGGCATGGGGCTCACCGTGCCGTCGGGCCGGTACTTCCCGAGCCGCGGGCCGAGCACGATGGTGCCGGCGAGCGCGGTGAGGCCGCCCGTCATGTGCACGACGCTCGAGCCCGCGAAGTCGACGTGACCGTGCCCGAGCCCCAGGTTCACCCCCAGCGCCGAGAGCCACCCGCCGCCCCAGACCCAGTTCCCGTAGAGCGGATAGAGCAGGGTCGACATGAAGACGCCGTAGAGGAGGAAGGCGGAGAACTTCCAGCGCTCCGCCATGGCGCCGGTGGGGATGGTGGCGGCGGTGTCCATGAAGACCGCGGCGTACATGAAGACGACGAGGTTCGCGGGGCTGTGCGCCACGCTCACCAGGGCGAACTTCGCCGCGCCGAAGAGCCCCCACGTCCCCTTGCCCAGGCGCAGCGCGATCTCGTGCGCGCCGGGCACGCCGCCGCCGAGCGACGGCCAGCCCTCCACGCCGCCCAGCATGATGCCGTAGCCGACGAGCCAGAACCCGAGGACGCCGAGCGGATAGATGACGAGGTTCATCGCCATCGTGTTCGCGGCGTTCCGCGCGCGCGTGAAGCCGGTCTCGACGAGCGCGAAGCCCGCCTGCATGAACATGACGAGGAAGGCGCCGATGAGCACCCACACCAGGTTCGCGGACGTCTCGAGGAGCGGCATCCTTCACCTCCCACGGGCGGGCGCCGGCGGCCGCTCCACCTCGGCCATCCGGTGCGCGGTGAGCCACACGAGCGAGCCGAGCCCGGCCAGGATCGCGGCGACGAGCACGGCGAGGGCGATGCGCCTCGGGAGGAGCGCCAGCCCGTGCCGCGGCCGGCGGCGGGTCGGATCCCAGGGCGGGACGGCCGAGGGGTTCCGGAGGTCCTCGAGGAGCTGCTTCGCGCTGCCGTAGCGATCGCGGGGGTCGCGCTCGATGGCCTTCAGCACGATGGCCTCGAGGTGCGGGTCGAAGCCGTGGACGTAGTAGCTCGGCGGCCGCGGATCCTCGGTGGTCTTCGCCCGGAGGAGGGCGCGCGGGTTCGCGCTGTCGTAGGGCAGGTTGCAGGTGAGCATCTCGAAGAGGAGCGTCCCCACCGCGTAGACGTCGGTGCGCGGGTCGCCCCGGCGGCCCCGGATCTGCTCGGGGGCCATGTAGTCCGGCGTGCCGACGGCGTTCGAGAGGCCCATCCAGGTGAGCCTGCGCTCGGAGGCGAAGAGGGCGATGCCGAAGTCGAGGATCTTCACCTGGCCGCCCTCGGTGAGGAGGACGTTCTCGGGCTTGATGTCCCGGTGCACCACCCCGTTGTCGTGGAGGTACTGGAGCGCGTCGGCGAGCTGGCGGGCGATGTCCAGCGCCTTCTCGGTGGGGATGGGCTCCTTCTCGCGCATGATGGCGCGGAGCGACTTGCCGTGGACGTACTCCATCGCCATGTACATCCGGCTCTTCTCGCGAGGCCGGAGGATCTTGACGATGTTCGGGTGGTCGAGGCGCTGGCCCATCTCCTCCTCGCGGCGGAACCGCTCGGAGAAGACGACGTCGCTCTCGAACTGGACGTGCGGGATCTTGAGGGCGACGGCCTTGCCGGACTCGCTGTCCGTGGCCTTGAAGATGGAGGCCATGCCGCTGCGCGCGAGCAGCTCGACGAGATCGTACTGGTCGAGCCGGTCGCCGACGAGGAGATCGCGCATTCAGCGGACCGGAGCCCCGGATGACATGGCGACAGCCTAGTGTGCGCACGCCGCGCGCCGCAACGATTTGGCGCGGCGATCCGGAGAGGGCGGCGTGAGCGACTTCGAGCTGGAGGTCGCCGCCCTCACCGACGCCGGCACCGAGCGCGACCACAACGAGGACGCCTGCGGCACCCACGCCGAGGCGAGCGGATGCGCCGTGCTCGTGGTGGCGGACGGCGTCTCGAGCTCGGAGGGCGGCGAGACGGCGAGCGAGATGGCCGTCGAGGTGACCCTCCGCGCCTACCGGGAGGGGCCGGCCTCGACCCCCTCCGGCCAGCGCCTGTACCGCGCCATCCAGCAGGCGAACATCGAGATCTACGATCGCGCCATGGTCGTGCCCGAGCTGCGCGGGATGTCGACCACGCTCACCGCCGCCGCCGTCGATCGCGGGCAGCTCACGGCCGTCCACGTCGGCGACTCGCGCCTCTACCTCGTCCGCGGAGGCGAGGTCACCCAGCTCACGAAGGACCACACCGTGGCCGCGGAGCGGGTCCGACTCGGCCTCCTCGGGGCGGAGCGGGCGCGCACGCACCCGGAGCGGAGCACGCTCACCCGCAGCGTCGGCCGCGAGCTCATCGTGAGCCGCGACCGCCTCGGCCGGATGCTCGAGCAGGGAGACGTGCTCGTCCTCTGCAGCGACGGCCTCCACAACGTGCTCGCGGACGCGGAGCTCGGCGAGCTCGTGCGGGGCCGGAGCGCGGCCGACGCCTGCCGGGCGCTCGTCGCGGCCGCGAACGCGCTCGGCACGCCGGACAACGTGACCGCCGCGGTGGCGCGCCTCG
>DATDDC010000793.1:0-12264 GCA_036523995.1 Anaeromyxobacter sp. | reverse complement strand
GCCTCGGCGCCGGAGGCCGTGCTGCGCGCCAGGATGGCTCCGCGGATCGCCAGGGCCCGGGCCCGCTCTGCGGGGCCGAGCTTCGCCGCGGCGCCCTCGGCGAGCACCGGGCGGAGCTGCGCCTGCGCGCCGGCCACGTCCCCTGCGGCCTCGGACAGCGCGGCGAGCTCGATGCGGCTCGCCAGGTGATCGGGGGCCTTCGCCAGCACCTTCTCGAACGCGGCCTTGGCCGCGGCGGCGTCGCGGCGGGAGACCGCCACGAGGCCCTGGCCGAAGTCCGCGCGCACGCCCGCCGGCTCCAGGGCCCGGAGGCGCGCGAACAGGGCGGCGGTCCGCGCCAGGTCTCCGCGGGCGAGCGCGGCGCGCGCCAGGAGCGCGACGATCTCCGGATCGGGAGCCTTCTTCTGGGCGACCTGCTCGAGCGCCGACTCCTGCGCGGCGGTGGAGGCGCCCGGGGTCGTTGCGAGCACCAGCGCGAGGCGCGCGGCGAGGGCCGGCGCCTCGCCGGCCTCGTCCTTCTCGAGCCGATCCGCGTCGCGCCGGGCCTGCTCGATCGCCTCGGGGGGCGCCCCGTGCCGCTGCTCCAGCGCGGCGACGACCATGGCGTGGAGCGCGGCCGGCGAGCCGGCGAGAGGGTCCGCGGCCACCGCCTCCGCGGCGAGGGCGAGGGCGGCGCGCTCCGACGGATAGTCGCCCTTCGCCATGGCGGCGCGGATCTGCGCCGTGAGGGCCGCCATGCGCGCCGAGTCGGTGCGGCGGAGCGCCTTCGAGAAGAAGAAGCCGTAGCGCGTGAAGCCCGCGCCCACGCCCACGAGCGCGACGGCGAGCACGACGGCGGCCGGGATGGCGATCCGGACCCAGCGCCGCTCCGGGACCTCCTCCCCCTCCGTCACCTTCGCCGCGGCCATGCGCGTGCCGAAGGGGGCGACCCGCTGCGGCTCGCGAGCGGGGGCGGAGCCGGCGGCGGGCGGCTCGGTCGCGAGGTTGCGGAGCGCCTCGCCGAAGGCGGCGACCGCGCCGATGGGGACCCAGGCGTCGCCGCCGTCCGCGGAGACGTCCTCGTTGCCCATGAGCTCGCCCTTCCCCAGCATCTCGACGATCTGCGCCTCCTCGAAGGGCCCGAAGATCTTCCCGGAGCGCCGCCGAACCCGGTAGCCGGAGCGCACGGCCTTGGGCGGGGGAGGCGCCGCGCCGTCCGCCCCGAAGAGCATCTCGAGGTCCTCGGCGGGAGGCGCGCCCGCGGCGGGAGGAGGCGCGTCGAGCCGGTCGGGCGGCGCAGGCGCGCCGAGGTCGACCTCGCCGAAGCCGAGCGGCTCGGCAGGCGCGGGGGGCTCCGCCGGCATCGGCTCGGCCTCGAAGGGCTCCGAGCCGAGGACCGGCTCCGTCCCGAGGACGGGTGCGGCGGGGATGGGCTCCTGCGCCTCCGCCCCGGCGCCGGGGAAGGGCTCGGAGGCGCCCGCCAGGTCCGGCGGCGGAAACGGAGCGCGCTCGGCCCGGGCGCCAACGTCGGAGAAGAGAGGGTCGGATGCGGGCGCCGGGAGCGGCACGCTCGCGTCCTCGGCGGCCGGAATCGGCTCCGAGAACGCGGGCTCCTCGGGCGCGGGCAGCGGGATGCTCGCCGGCGGCGCCGCCCCGGGAACGGGGAGCGGGATGGAGGCGGCGGCCCTCGCAGCGGCCCCGCGCGCCTGGGCCGGCGCGGGAAGAGGAACCGCGCCCTCGCCCGGCGCCCCGGCCCCCTCGAGCCGCACGGGGAAGGCGTTCCGGCACTTGGGGCAGCGGACGTTGAGCCCGCTCGCCGGGATCCGCCGGTCGTCGATGTTGTACGCGGCGTGGCAGTGCGGGCAGGCGACCCTCATTGCACCTTCCTTCCCGGGTCCTCCGGCTCGAAACGGCGCCTCAGCGTGAGGTACTCGTCGAGCCCGCTCGCGGCCCGGGCAGCGGGCTCCTCCGGCGGCAGCCTCGCCTCGAGCAGCTCGCCGGCGATGCCCTCCGGCGCGTGGCCCGCGAGATCGGGGACCTCGGACACCTCTCCGGCCGCCACCGCGTGCCAGCGCGCGCGCAGCTCCACGTAGCGCAGGAAGGCGTCGACGACCTCGCCCGGCGCCAGCTCCGCCCGGCTCCCCACCTCGCGCACGAGCCGCGCCCGCCGCAGCCGATCCCACAGCTCCGGGTCGGCCGGCGCCGATCCCACGCGCTCCGCGAGGGCCTCGGGCGACATGTGGATGGGGATGGGGCGGAAGCCGTCCTCGCCCGGCGGGCCGGAGAGGGCGCGCAGCACCTCGACCGCGCGCCCCACGGCGTCCGCCGAGAGGAAGTTCCGGATCTGCCGGTTCGCCTCGCGCAGGCGGGCCGAGAGGCGGCGCAGGAGCCGGAGCGCGATCTCGCCGTTGCGGCGCATCAGGTCCGCGAAGGCGGCCTGGTCGATCTCGAGGATGCGGGCGGGCGTCGACACCACCGCCGTGGCCGAGCGCGGCTGCCCCTCGAGCAGCGCCATCTCTCCGAACGCCTCGCCGGTCGTGAGGCGGGCGAGCTCGATCTCGCGCCCGCCCACCACCTTCAGGATGCGGACCTCGCCGGACTGGATGACGTACATCCGGCTGCCGGGATCGCCCTCCTCGAACACCACGGCGCCCGCCGGGAAGTCCCGACCGTAGATGTCTGCGGCCGAAGGCTCGGAGGTCATGGTGCGCGCACGGAGGGGTCGGAAATCCCAGGAACGACGCGACGGTACCATCGGCTCCGCGGAGCGTTCAAGGACGCGCGGGCGCCGCTGCCCCCGCGCCCGAGGCCGTGGCCGACGTGCGCGCACCCTCTCGTTCCCCGTCCCACGTCCCGCGACCGTCAGTAAGATGTCCGCATGGCAGCCGGGGAGAGCGCGATCCTGGAGCGGCTTCGGGCCTGGACGCTCGAGCTGGGCGGCCCGGGAACCCGGGCGCGCCTCGAGAAGCTCACGCCGCCCCGGAACGAGTACGGCGTCGACCCGTACGGCCTCGACATCGACTTCATCGTGGCCGCCATCGCGCCGCTCCTGTGGCTCTACCGGAAGTACTTCCGCGTGGAGCTGGGCGGCGTCGAGCAGGTGCCCGGCGAGGGCCGCTGCGTCATCGTCGCGAACCACTCCGGCCAGCTCCCCTTCGACGCCGCGATGATCGAGGTCGGCCTCCTCATCGACAAGGACCCGCCCCGCGTGGCCCGCGCCCTCGTGGAGCGGTGGGTCCCCACGCTCCCCTTCGTCTCGACGTTCATGGCGCGCTGCGGGCAGATCGTGGGCACGCCCGAGAACTGCCGGCGCCTCCTCGCGGCGGACGAGGCCATCCTCGTCTTCCCCGAGGGCGTCCGGGGCCTCAACAAGCCGTTCTCGAAGCGCTACCAGCTCCAGCAGTTCGGGGTCGGCTTCATGCGGCTCGCCCTCGAGTCCCAGGCGCCCATCGTCCCATGCGCCGTGGTGGGCGCCGAGGAGCAGGCCCCGGCGCTCTTCGACTTCAAGCTTCTCGCGAGGCTCTTCGGCTTCCCGGCGTTCCCCATCACGCCCACGATCCTCCCCTTCCCCCTCCCGGCGCGCTACCACATCCGCTTCGGCGAGCCGCTCCGCTTCACGGGCTCGCCGGACGACGAGGACGCGGAGCTCGAGCGCAAGGTGGCCGACGTCCAGGCCGCCGTGACGACGCTCCTCGAGCGCGGCCTCGCCGAGCGGAAGAGCGTCTACCTCTAGCGAGGAGCCGGCGTGCGCCCTGCCCTGGAGCCCCCGACCTTCCCCGGCATGCCGGCGAGCGTGCTCGTCACCGGCATCTCGGGAAACCTGGGGCGCGCCCTCGCGAAGCTCCTCCACACCGAGACGAGCGTCGTCGGCATCGACCGCAGGCGCTTCCCGGGCAAGCCCAAGGACATCGAGCACCACGAGGTCGACATCCGCAAGGCCAAGGTGGAGGAGGCGTTCCGGCACCGCAGGATCGAGGCCCTCATCCACATGGGCATCGTGCACGACCCGCGCGTGCCGCGCAGCGAGGCCCACTCCTTCAACGTCATCGGCACGCACAAGATCCTGGACCTCTGCGTCCGCCACGGCGTCCGCAAGGTGGTGGTGCTGTCCTCCGCGAACGTCTACGGGCCGCGCCCCGACAACTCGAACTTCCTGCCGGAGGAGACGCCGCTCATGGCGGCGGAGCGCTTCAGCGAGATGCGGGACCTCATCGAGCTCGACATGTACGCCCAGTCGTTCATGTGGAAGTACCCCGAGCTCGAGACGGTGATCCTCCGGCCGGTGAACATCGTCGGCCCCACCGTGCGGAACGCCCCCTCGAACTACCTCCGCCTGGAGCGGCCCATCACCGTGCTCGGGTTCGATCCCATGGTGCAGCTCGTCCACGAGGAGGACGTCTGCCGCGCCCTCGTGCTGGCGCTGCGGCCGGGGCTGCGCGGCGTCTTCAACGTCACGGGCCCGGGAGAGGTGCCGCTCTCCTCGGTGCTGCGCGAGCTGGGCCGGCGCCCGGTGCCGGTGCCGCATCCGCTCGTGCGGGCCATCGTGCGGCGGGCCTTCGAGGCCCGGCTCTCGAGCTTCCCGCCCGAGGAGGTCGACCACATCCAGTACCTCTGCGTCGTGGACGGCTCGCGCTTCGCGCGGGAGGCCGGCTGGAATCCCGCCTTCTCGCTCCGCGAGACGGTGCGGAGCGTGATCTGATCCCGGCGGCGCCTGGAAGGGCAGATGAGCGGGCGCCCGCGTGGTAGATTCCAGCGCGTCGGCCGGCCGCCCGCCGGCCTCCTTCGGAGGAAGGCCCATCGCGACCGCGAAGAAGACGAAGGCCCGCGCCCGGACGCCGCGCTCCGCGCACGCCGCCCCCGCCCGGAAGGAGCCGCACCGCCGCGGCCCGCCCACGCCCGACTCGCAGCCGCTCGGCGTCGGCGTGGCGGACGCGTTCGCCATCCAGCGCTTCTACCCGGGGGGCAGGCGCCGCCCGAAGAAGCCGGTGCGCGAGCTCGGCTGGGCCGCGTTCGGCGAGGTGGCGCGGGCCCTCTCGGCCGTCATCGCCCGCAAGTTCCGGCCCTCGATCGTGATCGGCGTCGCGAAGGGCGGCGTGTTCGCCGGCAGCGCCGTGGCCTCGGCGCTCGGGGCGGACTTCTTCCCGGTGCGCGTGGAGAAGCGGAGCCGGGACCGGGTCCCCATCGCGGAGGCGAGGACCACCCTCCCCGATCTGAGCGGCAGGGCGGTGCTCATCGTGGACGACGTCGCCCGCACCGGCGCCACGCTCGCGAAGGCGCGCGCCCTCGCCAAGAAGGCGGGCGCCAGGGAGATCCGCACCGCGGTGCTCGTCACCCGGCCCCACGGCGCCCGGCCCGACTTCGCCGCGCTCGAGACCGACCAGCTCGTCCTCTTCGCCTGGGACTACCAGCTCGACGGCGCGGGGGGCGGCGGCGGGTCCGTCGATCCGGGGGAGGTGGGGGTCTAGGCCGGCGCGAGCCGCCGCCGACCCTCGTTCCCGTGGCCGGGAGCGTGTAGCCTCGCTAGCCTCGTCGACGTCGGGAGGCGCTCGAGCGATGAAGCGCATCGTCGTCGGCACAGCGGGGCACATCGATCACGGCAAGACCTCGCTCGTCCGGGCGCTCACCGGCATCGACACCGACCGGCTCCGCGAGGAGAAGCGGCGCGGCATCACCATCGAGCTGGGGTTCGCCCACCTCGCGCTCCCCGGCGGCGGCGTCGCCGGCGTGGTGGACGTCCCGGGCCACGAGCGCTTCGTCCGCGCCATGGCGGCCGGCGCCGGCGGCATCGACGTCGTGATCCTCGTCATCGCCGCGGACGAGGGCGTCATGCCCCAGACGCGCGAGCACCTCGACATCTGCCGCCTCCTGGGCGTGCCGCGGGGCGTCGTCGCCGTGACCAAGGCGGACCTCCTCCCGGGCCTGGGGGCCGACTGGCTGCCGCTCCTGGAGCAGGACATCCGCCTCGCCGTGAAGGGCTCCTTCCTCGAGGGCGCCGCCGTCGTGCCGGTCTCCGCGGAGACGCGGGAAGGGCTCGACGCGCTCGTCGCGGAGATCGCCCGCCTCGCCGGCGAGGTGCCGGAGCGGCCCGCGGACGGGCCGGTGTTCCTCCCCATCGACCGGGCCTTCTCCATGAAGGGCTTCGGCACGGTGGTCACGGGCACGCTCCTCTCCGGGCAGATCGCCGAGGGCGAGGAGGTGGCGCTCCTCCCGCCGGCGCACGGGGGGGGCCCGCTCCGCGTCCGGTCGGTGCAGGTCCACGGCGCGCCCACCCCGCGCGCGCTCGCCGGGCAGCGCACCGCGGTGAACCTCCCCGGCATCGAGCCCGCCGCCGTCCGCCGAGGCCAGGCGCTGGTCGGGGTCGGCGGCGTCCCGCCGTCGTCCGTCCTCGACGCGGAGGTGACGCTCCTCGCCGCGGCGCCCAAGCCCCTGCGCCACCGGGCGAAGCTCCTCCTCCACGTGGGCACGGCGCAGGTCGCCGCCACGCTCTCGCTGCTCGACCGCGGCGAGCTCGCCCCGGGCGCCACGGCCCTCGCCCAGCTCCGCCTGGGCGCGCCGGTCGCGGCGCTCCCGGGCCAGCGCTTCATCCTGCGCGGCTTCTCGGTGCTCGAGGGCCGCGGCAAGACGGTGGGCGGCGGTCGCGTCCTCGCCGTGGCCGCGGCCAAGCGGCGGCGGGGCCGTCCCGAGACGCTGCGCCAGCTCGAGGTGCTGGCGCGGGGCGACGGCGACGAGCGCATCGCGGCGGTGCTCGAGATGGCCGGGCCGGCGGGCCTCGAGGCCGCCGCCCTGGTCGGGCGCACCGCGCTCTCGCCGAAGTCGGTCTCCCAGGCGCTGGAGCGCCTCGGGGCGAAGGGCGCGGCGGTGCTCTTCGACCGCGAGCGGCGCGCCTGGGCCGCGGGGACGGTGGCCTCGGAGCTCTGCGCCCGCCTCCTCGCCGCCGTGGACGCGTTCCACGCGGCGAAGCCCCTCGCCGCCGGGATCGGCCGCGAGGAGCTGCGCGGGCGCCTCCCGCCGGTGGCGGACCCGCGCCTCTTCCAGCGGCTCCTCGCCTCGCTCGAGGAGAAGGGCGACCTCCTGCGCGAGGGCGATCACGTGCGCCGGCGCGGCCACGCCGCCGCCGCCGCGGGGGCGGCCGGAGGCGCGCTCAAGGAGAAGGTGGCGGCGGCCCTGGCCAGGGCCGGGCTCACCCCGCCCTGGCTCGACGAGCTGCCCGGGGCGGTGGGCGCGAGCGCCGCGGACGTGCAGGCGGTCCTGAAGCTCCTCGCCGCCGACGGCCGGGCGGTGCGCGTCTCGGCGGAGCTGTGGTTCGACGCGGCCGCCCTCGCCGGCCTTCGCGAGCGGCTCGTCGCGGTCCTCAAGGAGCGCAAGTCCATCACCACGCACGAGTTCAAGGAGCTCGTGGGCGCGACCCGCAAGCACGTCATCCCGCTCGCCGAGCACTTCGACCGGGAGAAGCTCACGCTGCGCGTGGGCGAGAAGCGGGTCCTGCGCGGCGAGGGGAAGCCATGACGGGCCTCCGGCCGCCCGACGTGGCGGGGACCGTCACCATCCGCGGCGAGCTCATCGTGTACGCGAGCGAGGGGGTGGCGGCCCTCGCCGGGCGCAGCGTGGAGGAGATCGTCGGGCACCCCTTCGTCGAGTTCATCGTGGAGGAGGAGCGCGCGCTCGTCGCCGAGCGGGCCGCGCGGCGCCGGCGCGGCGAGCCCGTCCCGCAGCGCTACGGGGTCACCCTGGCCTTGCCCGGAGGCGAGCGCCGCCCGGTCGAGGTCTACATCGACGTGGCCGGCGAGGACGTGCTCGTGCACCTCCGCGACAGCGCGCTGCGCGTCGCCCGCCGGCTGCGCCTCGAGGCGGTGGCGACCCTGGGCGCCGCGCTGCAGCGCGAGCGGAGCGAGGAGGCGATCTTCTCCCGGCTGCGCGACGGCCTCGCCGCGCTCGAGCTCTCCTGCGCCCTCATGCGCGCGGAGCCGGAGGGCGTGCGCGTCCTGTGGGCGTCGGTCCCGCCCCCGGTGGCGGAGCGCTTCCGCGCCGTGACGGGCTCCCCGCTCGACGGGTACCTGGGGCGCTGGAACGAGTTCTCGCGGCGGGTGTACGCGGAGGGCTCCACCTTCACCGAGGACTGGGGGCTCGCCGCCTCGCAGTTCATGCCCGAGGCCGCCGTCGTCGAGACGCGCGCCATCGTGACCGAGGCCGGGCTCTCCACGGCCGTCGGCGTCCGGCTCGGCGAGAAGGACGACGCGGACCAGTACCTCGTGGTCGCCGGCGGCTGGCTCGGCGGCGAGGACGCGCCCGCGCTCCGGCTCCTCGCGGCCCAGCTCGCGGCCGCGCTGGGAGCCGCGCGAGCCATCGCCGACCTCTCGCGGCGGAACGCCGACCTCGCCGCGCTGAACCGGGTGGCCGAGCTCGCGGGCGAGGCGTCGGACCTGCCCGGCCTCCTGGCGGGCACCTCGGAGGTGCTCCGCGGCGCCACCGGCTGCGCCGGCGTCGCGCTGTTCGTCATGGACGAGGCCACGAACGAGCTCGTGCGCGCCTACGCGGACGGGGCCTCGCCGGAGGCGACGGCCCGCTTCGAGCGCTTCCCCGCCTCCTCTCCGCTCGGCGAGGCCATGGCGGGTCCGACCCCCGGCGTCATCGAGGCCGCCGAGCTGCCGGTCCCCGCCATCCGGCACCTCGGCTTCCGCTCCGTGGCGCGCGTCCCGCTCATCGCGCGGGCGAAGACCGTCGGCGTGCTCGCCATGGGCTTCCACGCGCCCGCCGCCGAGGTGCGCAGCCGCGTGGGCCTCCTCTCCGCCATCGGCGCGCACGTCGCGGCCGCGGTGGAGTCGCACGGGCTCCTCTCCGATCTCCGCCGGCGGGTGGGCGAGCTCACGCTCCTGAACGACGTCGTGAAGCGCCGGGCCTCCGATCTCGAGGCGGTGAACGCGCTCGCGCTGCGCATGTTCGAGTCCGCGCCGGGGAACCTCGGCGCGCTCCTCGAGGCCGGGTGCAAGGAGATCGCCGGCGCCCTCTCCTGCCGGGGGGCGGCGGTGTTCCTGGCGGAGGGGACGAACGGCAGGCTCCGCGGCGCCGCCGCCCATGGCGCGCCGCTCGACGTCACGCAGCTCGTCATCGACCTCGAGCAGGACTGGCTCGCCCGCGAGGCCATGACGCGGCGGGTGCCGGCCTGGGTGGAGGACGTGACGAAGGATCCGCGCAGCGCCTTCCACGGCCGCAAGGACATGCCGCAGCTCGCGATGCTGGCCGTGCCGCTCGGGTCGCGCGCCGAGACGCCGGGCATCCTGTTCCTGGCCGACAAGGCCGGGAGGAGCTTCACCGAGGCGGAGGTGGCGCTCGCCACCGCCCTGGCGGGCGGCCTGGGGATGGGCCTCGAGAACGCGCGCCTCTACGCCGACGCGCGGCGCCGCGTGGAGGAGCTGTCGCTCCTCAACGAGATGGGGCGCACCATCGCGGCTTCCCTCGACCTCGAGCTCGTGCTCCGCGAGGGAGCGGACGCCGCGCGCCGGCTCGTGGACGCGAGCCGCGCCGTGGTCCTCCTCTACGACCCGCTCCGCTCCGAGCTTCGCCTCAGCGGGGGCGTCGGCTTCGCGGCGGGCGAGCTGGAGCGCATCGGCCCGGCCCTCGGGGGAGGCACGCTCACGCCTCGCGTCATCCGCGAGCGCCGGCCCATCGTCATCGACGACGCGCTCGGCGATCCCGGCGTCCAGGACGAGGTCCGGCGAGCGCTCGGCCCCCGCGCCCTCGTGGCCGCGCCGCTGCTCCTGCGCGGCGAGCCGCTCGGCGCCCTCCTCGTCGACGACCAGCGCCAGGATCGCCGCTTCACGCCCTCGGACGTCGAGCGCGTGACCGCCGTGGCGAACCAGCTCGCCGTGGCGATCGAGAACGCGCGCCTGTACGCCGCGGCCCGGGAGCGCCTCCGCGAGATCACGACGGTCATCGACGTGGCCCGCGTGGTGTCCTCGTCGCTCGACCTCGAGGAGGTGCTGGGGGCGGGCGCAGAGCACCTGAAGCGCACGCTGGACGCCTCCGCGTGCACCATCCTCCTCCTCGGGCGCGGCGACGAGCTCCGCCGCGCGGCGACGCGAGGTCCGCCCATCGGGCCCGACCGCGTCCCGGCCGTTCCACCGTCGCTCCCCCGCGAGGCCCTCGCCGCGCGGACTCCCGTGCCCGGACGCCCCGGCACGCCGGATGCGGCCGTCCTGGCCGTGCCGCTCCACGTGCGCGAGATGCCGCTGGGCGTGGCGCTCGTGACGGGAGCGACCCCGGATCGCGTGTTCACGCCCGGCGAGCTCGCCCGGGCCACCGCCATCGCGAGCCAGCTCGCCGTGGCGGTGGACAACGCCCGCCTCTACTCGGAGACGCGGCGTCGCGCCGAGGAGCTCGGGCTCCTGCACGAGGTCGGCCGCTCCCTCGTGGAGACGCTCGACATCCAGCAGCTCCTCGATCGCGGCGTGCAGAACCTGGCGCGCATGGTGGACGCTCCCGCCGCGTCGCTGCTCCTCGTCACGCAGGACGGCAGGTCGCTGGAGGTGCGGGCGGTGTCCGGCCCGCACGGCGGGCACGTCGGGGTCCGCCTGCCGCTCGGCACGGAGACGAGCCTCGCCTCGCTCGTGGTCCGCCGCCGCGAGCCGGTGGTGATCGAGGACGCGCTCGTCGATCCCAGGGTGAACCCGCTCCTCCGCTCCCAGACGGGGGCTCGCGGCTACCTGGGCCTGCCGCTCGTCGTGCGGGAGCGGACCATCGGCGCGGTCATCATCATGGAGCCCCGCGGACCGCGCCGCTTCACGCCGCCGGAGGTGGAGCGCGCCGCCGCCATCGCCAACCAGCTCGCCGTCGCCGTGGAGAACGCCCGGCTGTACGAGGACCTGCGCCACAGCTACGCCGAGCTGGAGCGCGCCCAGCACCGGCTCGTCCAGCGCGAGCGGCTCGCGGCGCTGGGCGAGCTCTCCGCCGTGGTCGCCCACGAGGTGCGGAACCCGCTCGGCGTCATCTTCAACTCGCTCGGCTCCCTGCGCCGGCTGGTGCGGCCCACCGGCGACGCGAAGCTCCTCCTCGACATCGTGGGGGAGGAGGCGGACCGGCTGAACCGCATCGTGGGCGACCTCCTCGACTTCGCGCGCCCGAGCACCCCGCAGCTCCGCCCGGAGCGGCTGGAGAGCGTGGTGGAGGAGGCCGTCGGCGCAGCGCTCGCCCAGAAGGCCGCGCCCGTCGAGGTCGTCCACGAGCACGACCCGGCCGTCCCGCCGGTGCCCATGGACGCCCGCCTCGTCCGCCAGGCCATCCTCAACGTGGCCGTGAACGCGGTGCAGGCCATGCCGCGCGGCGGCCGCATCACGCTGCGCACGCGACGGGCCGGGGAGGCCGTGGTGCTCGAGATCGAGGACACCGGCGCGGGGATCCCCGCGGAAGTGAGCGCTCGCATCTTCGAGCCCTTCTTCACCACCAAGGCGAGCGGCACCGGCCTCGGGCTCGCGGTGGTGAAGCGCATCGTCGAGGGGCACGGCGGCACCGTGGAGGTGAGGAACCAGCCGGGGTCGGGCGCGGTCTTCGCGCTCTCGTTCCCGCTCGCCGGGTCGGTTGAAAAGGAACCGGTGATGGGCTGAGATCGGGCCTCGATGGGTGAGCCCGCTCCGAACGTGGCCGAGGCGCAGCGACCGTCGCGGCCCGACGCGCCGGGCGGCAAGGTCCTCGTCGTCGACGACCAGAAGAACATGCGGGCCACCACCGCCATGGTGCTCCGCCAGGCCGGGCACGTGGTCGAGGAGGCCGAGGACGGCGCGGCGGCCATCCAGCGCGTGCAGCAGGAGGCCTTCGACGTCGTCCTCACCGACCTGCGCATGCCGGGGGTGGACGGCATGGAGGTGCTGCGCGGCGTGCAGCGCTCCGCTCCCGAGACGCAGGTCATCGTCATGACCGCGTACGGCACCATCGAGTCGGCGGTGGAGGCCATCCGGCGCGGCGCCTACGACTTCCTGGCGAAGCCCTTCAAGGAGAACGAGCTCCTCGTCCGCATCGAGAAGGCGCTGGAGAAGCGGCGGCTCGTGGGCGAAGTGAGCCTCCTCTCGAGCGAGTTCCGCCGCCGCTACGGCCTCGAGCACATCGTGGGCCGCTCCGGCGCCGTCCAGGACGTGCTCGATCGCGTCGTCCGCGTGGCGCCGACCGACGCCACCGTCCTCATCAGCGGCGAGTCCGGCACCGGCAAGGAGCTCGTGGCGCGCGCCCTCCACGTGGCGAGCCGGCGCGGCGACAAGCCGTTCGTCCCGGTGAACTGCGCGGCCATCACCGAGACGC
>DATDDC010000792.1:0-2610 GCA_036523995.1 Anaeromyxobacter sp. | reverse complement strand
CCTCGATGCCGGCCGCGTCCACCGCCATGCGCAAGACGGTCGCCTGCCCGCTCGCGAGGTCGGGCGCCGGCGCTTCCGGGTCCCGGGCCGTGATCGGCCCGCGCTCGGACGGCTTGCGGTCGGACCGCAGCGTCTGGCGCTGCGGATCCCGGGCCGTGCGGGGCGGCTCGGCCGTCGGCGCCGGAGCGGTGGCGGCCCCGGCGTCCAGGCGCACCTCCGTGCGCCCGAAGCGGACCACGGCGCCGTCGATGACGCGACCCTCCGTCACCCGCTCGTCGCCCACGAACGTGCCGTTCCGGCTGTCGAGGTCGACGACCCAGATCTCCTCCCCCCGGCGCTCGAACATGGCGTGCATGCTCGAGATCCACGGATCGGCGATGAGGAGGTGCGCCTCCTCCGACCGGCCCACGACCGTGGGGACGTCGGCGAGGAGGAACACCTTGCCCGCGCTCGCTCCGTTGAGGACGACGATCTCCGCCACCTTTGCCGGGCCCCTTTCTGTGGAAGCGCCCGCCTTCCATGATACCCTGGCAGACGGTTCGCGCATGTCCGGCTCATCCCCATCGGCCCCGCCCGCCGGGGCGAAGGACCGACTCGTGGGGAAGCTCCTGGGAGGTAGATACCGCGTGCTCTCGCCCCTGGGCGAGGGCGGCATGGGGACCGTGTACCTCTGCGAGCACGCCGTACTTCACCGCCGACTCGCCGTGAAGGTGCTCCGCCCCGATCTCGCCTCGGATCCGGAGCTCGTGGACCGGTTCCGGAACGAGGCCGTCGCCGCCAGCCGCATCGGGCAGGAGAACGTCGTCGACGTCCTCGACTTCGGCACCTCCGAGGACGGCTCGCTCTACTACGTCATGGAGGCGCTCGACGGGCGGAGCCTCGGCGCCGTGATCCGCCAGGACGGGCCCTTCTCGGTGGGTCGCACGCTCGACCTGCTCGAGCAGATCTGCCGCGCGCTCGCCGCCGCGCACTCGAGCGGCGTCGTCCACCGCGACGTGAAGCCGGACAACGTGCTCCTGGTGCGGCGGGAGGACGGCTCGGAGCTCGCCAAGGTCATCGACTTCGGCATCTCCCACAACCGGCGTCAGGCGGGGGCGGCGCCCATCACGCGCTCCGGCGCCATCATCGGGACGCCGGAGTACATGGCCCCCGAGCAGGCCGCCGGGGATCCCGTCGACCGCCGCACGGACGTGTACGCCGTGGGCGTGCTCGCCTTCGAGATGCTGACCGGCGAGCTGCCCATCGCCGCGGCGACGCCCATCGCCACCCTCGTCGCGCACCAGACCCGCACGCCGGATCCGCCCAGCCGGCGGCGGCCCTCGGTGCCGGCGGAGGTGGACGCGCTCGTCCTTCGCGCGCTCGCGAAGAGGCCGGAGGATCGGTTCGCGTCCATGGAGGCGCTCGCGGCCGAGGTCGCGCGCGTGCGCGCCACGTTCTCGCGCACCGTGTCCTACTCGCCCCGGCCGAGCGGCCCCCGCGGCGAGACCATGGCGCTGCCGGAGACCCGCGACGACGTGAGGCGGGCGACGCTCCGCGTGAAGCGGACCACGCGGGTCGCCCTCGTCCTCGGGGTGGCCGTGGCGATCGCGGCGGTGGTGGGGTGGCTGGCCTTGACGAGGATGCATGCGGCGGAAGCGGCGCCGAGCGCGTCCGCGTCCCCGCCCGCCCCTGCGGCGACGCAGACCTCGCTCTCGGCCGCCGCGCCTGCGGCCGGCGGCGCGATCGTTCCCACGGAGGCGCGCGACGGAGGGGAAGCGGCGGAGCGGGCTCGAGGGGGCGCGGGCCGAGTGATCGTTCCCGCTGCGGCCGCGACTCCCCTCCCGACCCCCGACGCCGCCGCGCGCGCCCCGTCCCTCTTCCAGGACCGCGCCGCCGCGGCGCCCGAGGCCCCCGTCCCCGTCGCCGAGCCGCCGGCGCACAGGAGGGCGGCCCGGCGTCCGGAGCCGGTGCGGGGAGAGGAGGCCGAGCAGGAGGACGATCTCAAGGATCCCTACTCGTCCGGCGGGGATCTCAAGGACCCCTTCAAGTGATCCGACGCACGGCCGCGACGCTCGCCGTCCTCGCGCTCCTCGCCGCGCCGCCGCCCGCGCGCGGCGACGACGTCGCCGAGGCGAAGGCGCGCTTCAGGAAGGGCGCGGAGCTGTACCGGGCCGGGAAGTGGCGCGAGGCCATCGCCGAGTTCGAGGCCGCCTACCGGCTCAAGCCCGCGGGCGCCATCCACTTCAACGTGGCGCAGTGCCGCGAGAAGCTCTCCGAGTGGCCCGGCGCCCTGCGCGCCTACCACGACTACCTGCGCGAGGTGCCGGACGCGAAGGACCGCGCCGCGGTGCGCGCCTCCATCGAGCGGAACGAGAGGCGGCTCGCCGCGGCCGGCGTGCAGGCGCTTCTCGTCTATTCCGATCCGCCGGGGGCCGCGGTGGTCCTGGACGGCCGCTCCCGCGGGACGACGCCGTTCCACATCGTCCTGCCTCCGGGGAGCTACGCCCTCGCGCTCTCCCTCGACGGCTACGAGCCGGTGAAGCAGGACGTGTCGCTCCCCCCGGCCGCCTCGCGCGCAGTGGACGTCGTGCTCCGCCCCGCCGCGCCGGCTCCGTCGCCGCCCGCCGCCGC
>DATDDC010000791.1:0-5265 GCA_036523995.1 Anaeromyxobacter sp. | reverse complement strand
CGAGGCGCGCCGCCTCGGGACCGCGACGGCCCCGGCGCCGTGCCCGGCGCGCTGAAGCCCTACCCGTGCGTGGGCATGGCGAGCGTGGCGCGCTCCGCCTCGCCGGCCGGCCAGCGCGTCGTGACCACCTTCCGCCGCGTGTAGAAGAGGACGCCCTCGGGCCCGTGGACGTGCAGGTCGCCGAAGAGCGACTGCTTCCAGCCGCCGAACGAGAAGAACGCCATCGGCACGGGGATGGGCACGTTCACGCCCACCATGCCGACCTGGACGTCCCGCGCGTACTTCTGCGCGGCGGCGCCGGAGCGCGTGAAGATGCCCGTGCCGTTGCCGTAGGGGTTCCGGTTCACCACCTGGATGGCCTCGTCGAGCGTCCTCGCCCGCACGACGACGAGCACCGGCCCGAAGATCTCCTCGCGGTAGATCGACATCTCCGGCGTCACGCGGTCGAAGAGCGTCGGCCCCACGAAGAAGCCGCCGCGGGCCTCCGGCACGGCCGGCTTGCGGCCGTCCACCACGAGCTTCGCGCCCTCCCGCTGGCCTGCCTCGATGAAGCCCAGGATCCGATCGCGGTGCGCGCCGGTGATGACCGGGCCCATCTCGACGCCCTTCTTCGTGCCCGGGCCCACGGGGAGCTTCCGGGCGCGCTCGGCGATGGCCTCCACGAGCGGATCGGCCGCCTCGCCCACCGCCACCACCGCGGAGATGGCCATGCAGCGCTCGCCGGCCGAGCCGTAGGCGGCCCCCACGAGCGCGTCGGCGGTGAAGGCGAGGTCGGCGTCCGGCAGGACCACCGCGTGGTTCTTCGCGCCGCCGAGGGCCTGGACGCGCTTCCCGTTCCTCGTCGCCGTCTCGTACACGTGCCGCGCCACCGGCGTCGAGCCCACGAACGAGATCGCCGCGACATCGGGGTGCGCCAGCAGCGCCTCCACCGCCTCGCGGTCGCCGGTGATGACGTCGAGCACGCCGGCCGGGAGGCCCGCCTCCTGGAACAGCTCCGCCATGCGGAGGCTCGTGGAGGGCACCTTCTCCGAGGGCTTCAGCACGAAGGTGTTGCCGCAGGCGATGGCGACCGGGAACATCCAGAGCGGCACCATGGCGGGGAAGTTGAACGGCGTGATGCCCGCGCAGACCCCGAGCGGCTGCAGCGTGGAGTGACAGTCGATGCCGCGCCCGACGTCCTCGGCCCGCTCCCCCTTGAGCAGGTGCGGAGCGCCGCACGCGAACTCGACCACCTCGATGCCGCGCTGCACGGACCCGGTGGCGTCGGGGAGGGTCTTGCCGTGCTCCTCGGTGACGAGCCGCGCGAGCTCGTCCCGGTTCGCCTCGAGCAGCTCCCGGAAGCGCGCCAGGACGCGGGCGCGGCGCAGGGGCGACGTGTCCCGCCACTCCGGGAAGGCCCCCTTCGCGGCGGCCACGGCCTGGGCCACCTCCTCGGCGCCGGCGAACGGCGCGCGGCGGGTCACCTCGCCCGTCGCGGGATCGAAGATCTCGCCGGAGCGGCTGGAGCGGCTCGGCGTGCGCTTGCCGCCGATCCAGAGGTCGAGCACGGGAACGGGCATGGGGTCCTCGCGACGTTCGTTCGGTCGTCCTCGACTGTATGCCGCGAGAGACCGCGGCCGCCACGCCGAATGGGGCGTCGCGGCCGCCCGGCTCCTCCCGGCCGTGACGATGGCCCTGCGGGCGTGCGGGCGGCCGGACGACGCCCGCCCGGCGGCGGGTGCTATGAACTCGGTCGTGACCCTCCTCCACGCCGCGGGCCTGGGCCTCTCCTTCGGGAGCCGAACGGTCTTCGACGGGCTCACCCTCACCATCGAGGAGGGCGAGCGCATCGGCCTCGTGGGCCCGAACGGCTCCGGAAAGTCGTCGCTCATGCGCATGCTGGCTCGCGCCGCCGAGCCGGATCGGGGCGAGATCCAGCTCCGGCGCGGCGCGACCGTGACGTACCTGGCCCAGGAGCCCGCCTTCCCCGAAGGCGCCACCGTCGCGGGAGAGCTCGAGGTGGCTCGCGCGCCGCTGCGGGCGGCGATCGACGCCCACGCCGCGCTCGCGGCGCGGCTCGAGACCGAGCGCGAGGAGGCGGCCCACGCGCGGATGGTCTCGGAGCTCGCCGCCCTCGCCGACCGCATCGAGCACCTGGGCGGCTGGGACACGGCGCACCAGGCGCGGCGGCTCCTCGACAGGCTCGGCGTCAAGGACTGGGACCGCCCCGTCGCGGATCTCTCCGGCGGCGCGCGCAAGCGCGTCGCCATCGCGCGGGCGCTCCTCGCCAGCCCCGACCTCCTGCTGCTCGACGAGCCCACGAACCACCTCGACGCCGACACGGTGGACTGGCTCGAGGAGGAGCTCGACCTTCGCCGCGGCGCGCTCCTCCTCGTCACGCACGACCGCTACTTCCTCGACGACCTCGTGGACCGGATCATCGAGATCACGCCCGGCGAGGGCGTGACGAGCCATCCCGGCAACTACGAGGCGTACCTCGAGCAGAAGCTCCTGGCGGAGGAGCTCCAGGCGTCCGGCCGGCACAGGCGCGAGCGCTGGATCGCCGAGGAGGTCGCCTGGCTCCGGCGCGGCGTCGAGGCCCGGCGCACGAAGTCGAAGGCGCGCATCGACCGCGCGCGGAGGCTCATGGCGGAGCGCGGGCCCGCCCGCCCGCGGGTGGCCGCCTTCCGGACGGCCGACCCGCCCCGCCTCTCGCAGGTCGTGCTCGAGGGCGAGGGCCTCGCCAAGGCGTTCTCGGGCCGCAAGGTGCTCGACGGCGTCTCCTTCCGGCTCCAGAAGGGCGAGCGCGTCGGCATCGTCGGGCCGAACGGGGCCGGCAAGACCACGTTCCTGCGGGTCCTCCTCGGCGAGCTCGCCCCCGACGCCGGGCGGATCGTGGCGGGGAAGCGCACCAGGACGGCCTACTACGATCAGCAGCGCGCCGCGCTCGACCCCGAGCAGACGCTCTACGAGGCCGCCGGCGGCTCGCCGCCGGGCAGGACCGGCGAGGACTTCGTCGAGCTCTCGGGCCGGCAGGTGGCGCTCCGCGACTACCTCGGCGAGCTCCTCTTCCCCGTGACCATGCAGCAGATGAAGGTGAAGGCGCTCTCCGGGGGCGAGCGGAACCGGCTCCTCCTCGCGAAGCTCTTCCTCCAGGGCGCGAACGTGCTCGTCCTCGACGAGCCCACGAACGACCTCGACCTCGTGACGCTGAACGTCCTGGAGCGGCTGCTGCTCGACTTCGACGGGAGCGTCCTCCTCGTCACGCACGACCGCTACTTCCTCGACAAGGTGGCGACGGCCATCCTCGCCTTCGAGGGCGACGGGCGCGCGGTGCGGTATCCCGGGAACTACGAGACGTACCGCACGCTGAAGGAGCAGTCGCTCGCCCGGGCCGCGAGCGAGCGCGCCGAGGTGGCGGCGGCCGCGCCCCCGCCGAGGCCGGACCGACCGGACCGGCAGGCCGCGGAGGACGGGCCGCGGGCGAGGAGGCCCGGGAAGCTGAGCTTCAAGGAGCAGCGCGAGCTCGAGGGCATGGAGCCGGCCATCCTCGCGGCCGAGTCGCGGAAGGCCGAGCTGGAGCGGGCGCTCTCCGATCCGGCCACCTACCAGAAGTCGGGCGAGGGGATCGCCGCGCTGCGCGAGGAGCTCGAGGCGATCTCCGCCGAGGTGGAGCGGCTCTACGCGCGCTGGCAGGAGCTGGAGGGGCTGCGGCGGGGCGGCTAGCGCCCTACCTCGGGCGAGGCAGCGCCGGATCGATTCGCCGCGGCCCCGACCGGGCTCCTGATCGATTTCACGATTTGTGTCACCCTGCCCGACCGTCGCCTTCTCCGGGGGGAACCATGGGCGTTCTCATGCAGGCGTTCTACTGGGACTGTCCGCGCGAGGACGGGCGCGAGGGCGCGTGGTGGACCTTCGTCGCCTCGAAGCTCGACGCGCTCAAGGAGGCCGGCTTCACGGCGCTCTGGCTCCCGCCGGCGAGCAAGGCCGCGAACCTCGGCGGCATGTCCATGGGCTACGACGTCTACGACTACTACGACCTCGGCAAGTACGACCAGAAGGGCTCCGTGAAGACCTGGTTCGGCTCGGAGGCCGAGCTGCGCGCGCTCATCGAGGCTGCCCACCGGCGGCACATGAAGGCCTACGCGGACCTCGTCCTCAACCACAACAGCGGCGCGGACGAGCCCGAGCCGAACCCGATCACGAAGACGATGCGCTGGACGAGGTTCCTGCCGAAGAGCGGCCTCTTCACGCGCGACTGGACCTGCTTCAACCCCTCGCCCTACCCCGACCTCAAGCCCGCGACGTTCGGCGACATGCCGGACCTCTGCCACATCAACCCGCGCGTCTCGACCGGCATCCTCAACCACGCGAAGTGGATGATCGAGGAGATCGGCTTCGACGGGTTCCGCTACGACTTCGTGAAGGGCTTCGCGGGCTGGATCGTCCGGGCCATCCACGACCGCCGCTACCTGCGAGGCGGGCGGCCGGTGGAGATCTTCGGCGTGGGCGAGTGCTGGGACGGCGAGGAGTTCATCGACGACTGGCTCGACTCGGTGAACGCGTACGCGCAGCAGCGGGTGGCGGCCTTCGACTTCCCGCTCCGCTACCGGCTGAAGGATCTCTGCGACACCTACGGCTTCAGCCTGAAGGCCCTCGCCGAGGGCGGCGTCCTCGCGAAGGACCGTCCCTTCGAGGCGGTCACCTTCGTCGACAACCACGACTTCTCGGGCGGCGACTGCATCGTGAACGACAAGATCCTCGCCTACGCGTACATCCTCACGCACGAGGGCTACCCCTGCGTCTTCTGGAAGGACTACTTCAACCACGGGCTCGCCCGCCCCGGCGAGCCGGGCGGGATCGAGCGGCTCGTGCAGGTCCACGAGCGCTTCGCCGGCGGGAGGACGGAGGTGCTGTGGGCGGACGACCTCTTCTACGCCATGGCGCGCACGGGCACCGACGCGCAGCCCGGCCTCGTGTTCGGCCTCAACAACTCGGGATCGCCGCAGAAGCGCGCCGTGAAGACGCACCGCAGGAACGAGGCGCTGAAGGCACGCGCCTGGAGCGGCACGGCCCTGCCGCCCCCGGTCGCGGTGGACGCGCAGGGCGCGTTCACGCTGGAGGTGCCGCCGCGCGGGTACGTCGTGTACGCGTGAGGCGCTCCGGCCCGCGGGCGGGCGCGCGAGGGCGAGCGGCAGGCCCCGACGGCGGTCCGCCTCTCGCGGGCGCGCCCTCGCGGCGGCTCAGCGCCGCCGCTTCGGCCCCCACGAGCCGACGAGCTTCGGC
>DATDDC010000790.1:0-6176 GCA_036523995.1 Anaeromyxobacter sp. | reverse complement strand
GGGGGCGTCCGCCAGCACGTAGGCGCCGCGCGCCACGCCCGAGGCGGGGGCGTAGCGACTCCGGTCGAGCGTCGGCAGGGGCTGGCGCGAGAGGGCCAACACGGCGGGCTGGTGGCGGAGCTGCATGACGTAGCGATAGGCCTCGACCACCTCGTTGGCGTCGCCGGGCCTGAGCGTGACGAGCCCCGGGATCGCGCGCATCGAGGCCAGCTGCTCGACAGGCTGGTGCGTCGGGCCGTCCTCGCCGTCACCCATGGCGTCGTGCGTGAAGACGAAGATCGTCGGCAGCTCCATCAGCGCCGAGAGCCTGATCGCGGGGCGCTGGTAGTCGCTGAAGATGAAGAAGGTCGCGCCGAAGGCCCGCACCTTCGACAGCGAGAGCCCATTCACGATGGCGCCCATCGCGTGCTCGCGGATGCCGAAGTGGAGGTTCTTTCCATTCGGGCTCTGTGCCATGACGCCCGCCGCGTACGAGAAGCTCGAGAAGACGTCGGCGCGCCTCGCGGACGGGCTCGTCGAGGCGGCCGCCCAGGCGAAGGTGCCGGTCCAGGTGAACCGGGTGGGCTCCATGCTCACCGTGTTCTTCTCCGCGAGGCCCGTCTTCGACGCGGCGAGCGCGCGGGCCTGCGACACGAAGCGCTTCGCGGCCTTCTTCCACGCGATCCTGGAGAGGGGCGTCTACCTCCCGCCCTCGCAGTTCGAGGCGGCGTTCCTCTCCACCGCGCACTCGGACGACGATCTCGAGGCGACGCTCGCCGCGGCCCGGGAAGCCTTCGCGGCGGCCGCCAGGGCCTGAAGCGGCCCATGCCGGCGCACGCCTTCGCGGATCGCTTCGCCCCGCACGAGGGCGTCGCGTACCTGAACTGCGCGAGCCAGGGGCCCATCCCGCTCGCGGCGGCGAGGGCGGGGCGCGAGGCGCTCGCCATGAAGGAGCGCCCCTGGAAGATCACGAGCGAGACCTACGTCTCGGTGACGACCGAGGCGCGCGCGCTCGCGGCGCGCCTCCTCGGCGCGCGAGAGGACTCCGTCGCGCTCACGACGGGCGCGGGCCAGGTGGTGAACGCCGTGGCGCGCGGGCTCGATCTGCGCGAGGGAGACGAGGTCCTCGTCCCCCGCCACGAGTTCCCATCGAACGACTTCCCCTGGCGGTGGCTCGCCCGGCGGGGCGTGGTGATGCGGGCCGTCGAGCCGGACGATTCCTCGGGCGCGGTGTCGGCGGCGCGGCTGGCGGAGGCGGTCGGCCCGCGCACGCGGGTCGTCGCGTTCGCGCACGTCTCGTACCTGCACGGCGGCCGGATCGATCCGGGGCCGGTGGTCGAGGCGGCCCGCAGGGCCGGCGCGCTCACGGTCGTGGACGGGAGCCAGGCGGCGGGCGCCCTGCCGTTCGACTTCGGCGCCTCCGGCGTCGACGTCTACGCGGTGAGCGGCTACAAGTTCCTGCTCGGCCCCTACGGCACCGGCGTGGGCCTCTTCTCGCCGGCCGCGCTCGAGCGCCTCGCCGTCGGCGACGTGAACTGGTGGTCGGTCGTGGGGGCCGACGACTTCAACCACCTTCCCACCGACGTCGAGCTCGTTCGCGGCGCCCAGCGCTACGACGCCCACGAGCCGGCGAGCTTCAACAACCTCATGCCGCTCGCGGAGTCGCTCCGCCTCCTCCTCGAGCTCGGGCCGGCGGCGGTGCAGGCGCACGCGCGCTCGCTCCTCGACGGGCTCGCCGGGTCGCTGCCGCGGGGCTTCTCCCTCGCGAGCCCGGAGGCGGCCGCGCAGCGGAGCCACATCCTCTGCATCCGCGCAGGCTCGCCGCAGGCGACGCAGGCGGCCTTCGAGCGGCTCAAGGCCGCGAGGGTGACGACGGCCCTCCGCGGCGATCGGATCCGCGTCTCGCCGCACGTGTACAACGGGCCCGAGGACGTCGCTCGGTGCCTGGCGGCGCTCGCCGGGGAGGCGCGCTGAGCCTCGCCCCGCGGTGCGGGCGCCCTCGTCGAAGCGGCGACCCGCGGGGGTCTCGTGGCCATTGACGTGCGAGGTCGCGCCTGCTATACGGGCGTGCCCTTCGGCACCTGGAAATCCGAGTAAAAACCGGGATGGCCGCGTCTCGAAGGGCGGAGGAGCCGTGCCGGGCCCGGGCGATCGAGAGCGCAAGGACCAGGACGAGAAGGGGCTCTCGAACCTGGCGTCGGGCTACCAGAAGGCGGCGCCGTACATGGCCGCGTCGACGAGCCTCGTCGTCGCGGTCGGCGTGTTCCTGGGCCTCGGCTACTGGCTCGACAAGAAGCTCGGGAACCAGGTGCCGTGGTTCACGATGCTGGGCGCCCTCATCGGCATGACGGGCGGCTTCATCAGCTTCTTCAGGACCGTGCTCGGGACGAGGAACAGGAGACCGTGAAGTACCAGGTAGCCGCCGCCACCCTCGCCGTCGTCGTCGTCGCGGCCGCGCTCGCGTCGGGGCAGTACCGCCGCGCCGCTGCAGTCGGGGCCGGCATCTCGGCCCTCACCGCGCTCGGCTCGCTCTTCGCGATGGCCCGCTCCGCGCGGCAGCCCGAGCGCGCCATGAAGGGCGCGCTCCTCGTAATGGTGGTGACCTTCCTCGTCCGCATCGTCCTCGTGGCGCTCGGCGTCGCCGTCGTGGCGCGAGGCGGAGAGAGCGTGGTCGCCTTCATCGTCGCCTTCTTCGTTCCGTACTTCGCCTTCAGCGCCATCGAGATCGCCTACCTCCACTCGATGCGCCAGACCTCGGGACCGACCGCATGACCGCCGCCACCCTCGTCACGATCGCGCTCTCCCTCTCGCTCGGCCAGGCGCACGGCGAGTCCGCGCCGCCGAAGGAGGCCGCCCAGGCGGCCGCTCCCGCCGCCGAGGGGCACGCCGCGGGCGGGCACGAGGGCGGCGGGCTCTCCGAGGTGCTCATGCACCACGTGACGGACGGCTACACGATCGAGTACCCCGGCGTGTGCGAGGGCGGCTTCCGCTGGAACTGCGAGGTCGACCTCAAGGAGCTGTTCGGCGATCGCCTCGCCTTCCAGGTCGGCCAGACGCGCATCGACATGACGCCGACGAAGCACGTCATCATGATGTGGCTCGCGTCGATCCTGCTCATCGTCGCGGCGGCCTCGGCGGTTCGGCGGAAGCACGTCGTGCCGCGCGGCTTCTACAACTTCGTCGAGATGCTGGTCCAGTTCGTGCGGGTGGAGATCGCCGGCAAGAACATCGGCACGAAGGACGGCGACCGCTTCGTGCCGTACCTCGTCACGGCCTTCTTCTTCATCCTGTTCGTGAACCTGTTCGGAATGATCCCCTACGCGGCGACCGCCACGGGCAACATCGCCGTGACGCTCGCGCTCGCCACCTTCACGTTCCTCGTCACGCAGTACGCCGCCATCCGCGCCATGGGGCTCGGGGCCTGGCTCAAGCACCTCACGGGCGGGGTGGCGCTGTGGCTGTGGCCCATCATGATCCCGGTCGAGATCCTGGGCCTCTTCACGAAGCCCTTCGCCCTCACCGTCCGTCTCTTCGCCAACATGGTGGCGGGCCACATCGTCATCCTCTCGCTCCTCGGCCTCATCTACGCCTTGAACAGCCAGTGGGTCGCCATCGGCTCGGTGCCCATGGCCCTCGGCATCTTCCTGCTCGAGCTCTTCGTCGCGTTCGTGCAGGCGTACATCTTCACCATGCTCTCCGCGGTCTTCATCGGTCAGGGCCTCGCGCATCACGGCGATGACCATGACGAGGAGGAGGGCGGGCATCCTCACGCCGGGCCCGGGACGGGCTCGGCGGATCACGGTTCTCACGTGGCCGGGGCGTCTCCCGGGCATGGGTAGTCGAGCGCGGTACGCGCCCCGGGAAAAGGCGGCCCGGCAATCCCGCCCGATCTGATGTCAGGAGAACAACGATGTCCCCTGCCGCTCTCGCGTTCCTCTCCGCCGGCTTCGGTGCCGGCCTCGCCGTCGTCGGTGCCGGCCTCGGCATCGGCAAGCTCGCCGCCGCCGCCCTCGAGGGCTCGGCCCGCCAGCCCACCGTCCTCGGCGACATCCGCACGACGATGATCATCGCCGCCGCCCTCATCGAAGGCGTGACGCTGTTCGCCATCGTCGTCTGCGTCCTCCTCGCCATCAAGGCGGGCTAACCCGCGGCATCCGCCGCCTCGCTCATCGGAGCTGCCATGGCCTCCCTCGCGTCCCTCACCCCGGTGCTCGCCGCCGGCGGGATCACGGACCTGAATCCCGGCCTCACGCTGTGGACCGCGATCACGTTCCTCTTCCTGCTCATCGTGCTCTCCAGGTTCGCCTGGGGACCGATCGTGAAGATGCTGAACGACCGCGAGCGGACCATCCGCGACGCGATCGAGGCGGCGAAGAAGGAGCGGGCCGAGGCCGAGCGGATGCTGGGCGAGCAGAAGGACGCGCTCGCCCGGGCCCAGCGCGAGGCCGCCGAGATCGCGCGCCGCAACCAGCAGGAGGTGGAGGCGCTCCGCCAGGAGCTCACCAGCCGGGCGCGCAAGGAGGCGGACGAGCTCATCGCCTCGGCGCGACTTCAGATCTCCGAGGAGATCCAGAAGGCCCGGGCCGAGCTCAAGGCGCAGGTGGCGGACCTCGCCATCGACGCCGCGGCCAAGCTCGTCAAGGCGAACCTCGACGACAAGGCGCAGCGCAAGCTCGTGGAGGAGTACATCGCGCAGCTCCCGGCGAACCGCGCGGCGTGAGGCGCAGGCCGTAAGGAGCGGCCGGGCGCTGCTCGCGCTGCGAGCAGCGCCTCGGCCGGATATTGGAACGGCCTGTGGGCCTCTCCGTCGGCATCGTGGGCCTCCCCAACGTCGGGAAGTCGACCCTCTTCAACGCGCTCCTCGGCGCCGCCCAGGCGGCCGCCGCGAACTACCCGTTCTGCACCATCGAGCCGAACGTGGGCGTCGTGACGGTGCCGGACCCCCGCCTCGACCGGCTCTCCGCGATCTTCAAGCCGAAGAAGACCACCCGCACCACCCTCCAGTTCGTCGACATCGCCGGGCTCGTGGCCGGCGCCTCCCGGGGCGAGGGCCTCGGGAACCAGTTCCTCGCCAACATCCGCGAGGTGGATGCCGTCGCCCACGTGCTCCGCTGCTTCGAGGACCCCGACGTCGTCCACGTGTCGGGCAGGGTCGATCCCAGGGGCGACAAGGACGTCGTCGACACCGAGCTCATGCTGAAGGACCTCGAGCAGGTCGAGCGGCGGCGCGAGCGCGCCCAGAAGGACGCGAAGGCGCCGGGGAAGCCTGGAGAGCCGGCGAGGCTCGAGCTCGCCGCGCTCGACAAGGCGAAGGCCGGCCTCGAGGCCGGCACGCCCGTCCGCGCACAGCGCCTCACCGACGAGGAGCGCGCCCTCACCGCGCCCCTCTTCCTCCTCACGGCGAAGCCGGTGCTCTACGTCGCCAACGTGCACGAGTCGCAGCTCGGCAAGGAAGCGAGCGACCCGGCCATCCTCGCGGTGAAGGCCATCGCCGAAGCCGAGGGCGCGGCCATGGTCGAGATCTCGGGCAAGGTCGAGGCCGAGCTCGTGGCCCTCTCGCCCGCCGAGGCGAGGGAGTACCTCGACGCCCTCGGCCTCCACGAGCCGGGCCTCGACCGGATGGTGCACGCGGCCTACCGCCTCCTCGGGCTCATCACCTTCTTCACCGGGGGCGACGAGGAGTGCCGCGCCTGGACCGTGCGGCGCGGGACGCGCGCCCCCCAGGCGGCGGGGGCCATCCACACCGACTTCGAGCGGGGCTTCATCAAGGCGGAGGTGGTGGCCTACGAGGACCTCGTTGCGCTCGGGAGCGAGGCCGCCGCGCGCAGCCAGGGCAAGCTGCGGATGGAAGGCAAGGAGTACGTCGTCCAGGACGGCGACGTGATGCACTTCCGGTTCAATGTCTAAGAGGGGGGACACTCGCTCCGCCTCCGCGGAGCTCGCGTCCCCCCGATCCCCCCGCTCGCTCCGGGGCAGCCTCATCCGGCTGCCCCTGCGCTCGCCGGCTCGGCATCGGGACACTCGCTCCGCCTCCGCGGAGCGAGCGCGCGAGCCATTCCGGTCGCACTCCGGAGGCGTAGACAGGGCCGGGGCGGGTCATCACGGCGAAGAAGCGGAGCGAGCCCTGGGCGACGCCACATCATCGGGGCGCAGTGCACGAGCGTGCCACCGCCCGTGCACAGCCGCTCTAGCGCAGC
>DATDDC010000789.1:0-11893 GCA_036523995.1 Anaeromyxobacter sp. | reverse complement strand
CCGCGGCCGCGGCAGGCGCAGCCGGCTTCGCGGCGGCAGCGGCCGGCTTGGCCGGGTGGGCCTCCTCGGGCGGCCTGGGCGGCGCGGGCGGCAGGAAGGTCGGGCCGGGAGCGTCCCAGGGCCGCGCGTCGAGCTTGGCGCGGATGAGCAAGCCGAGCGGCGCGCGCGGGTAGTACTCCGCGTTCTTGTCCACCTTGTAGACGGGGAAGGGCTTCTCGGGATCGGCCCAGCGGATGACGAGGTTCCGGATGTTCCGCTGCGACGCCTCGAACTCGCGCGTGTGCTGGATGGAGCCGGTGGGGCAGGGCTCGACGCAGAGCCCGCAGTACATGCACTTCGCCTCGTCGATGTCGAACTGCGTGACGACGCGGACCTTCGGGTTCGCGGGATCCTTCTCCAGCGTGATCTGCATGCAGCCGATGGGGCAGGCGCGCTCGCAGGCCTGGCAGCCCGTGCAGATGGCGACGTCGACCTCGAGGAACCCGCGGTAGCGCGGCGGCAGCATGTCGCGCACCGGCAGCGCCGTGCGATCCGGGTACTGGACCGTCACCGGGCGCCGCGCCAGGTACGAGAGCGTGATCGACAGGCCGTGCCAGAAGGAACGGACGGTGTCCCGGATGTTGGTGGTGTACTCGCGAACGGTCGTGGCCATGTGGGCTCGGGGCTCCCGTTACCAGTTGGAGAAGTCGACCCGGTCGCCGACCGCGGCGATGTTCTGCCGCGTGAGCCTGAGGAAGACGGCGGCGAGGACGACCGCGGCCGCCGTGAGCGCGAAGCCCGCGCCCGTCGCCACGGCGGGGACCTGGGCGACGAGGATCTGCCAGAGCAGCGTGGCCACGAACGAGGCGAACGCGAAGGGGACGAGGTACTTCCAGCAGAGCGTCATCATCTGGTCGATGCGGATGCGCGGGAGCGTCCACCGGACCCAGATGATGACGTTGAGGAGAACGAGGGTCTTCGCGACGAAGACCACCATGGAGAGCGCCTGCAGGCCCCACCAGCCGATCCCGGGAATGGTGCCCGTGCCCTTCGCGGCCGCGAAGACCTCGGGTCCGGCGAACGGCACCTGCCAGCCGCCGAAGAAGAGCGTCGCGCCGATCGCCGCCATCACCCACAGGTTCCCGAACTCGACGAGGAAGTAGAGGGCGAAGCGGAAGGAGGAGTACTCGGCGAGGTAGCCCGCCACGAGCTCGGACTCGGCCTCGGGAAGGTCGAAGGGGGTGCGGTTCCCCTCCGCCAGCTGCGAGATGAAGAAGATGACGAAGGCGACGAGGGCGAAGGGGTTCGTGAAGACGAACCACTGCCAGGGCCAGGGGCCCTGGGCGCGGATGATCCCCTGCATCGACAGGGTGCCCGCCATGAGCACCGGCACCATGATGGCGATGCCCGCCGGGATCTCGTACGAGATGACCTGGGCGGCGGAGCGCATGCCGCCGAAGAGCGCCCACTTCGAGTTCGAGGACCAGCCGGCGAGCAGGATGCCGACCACCACGAGCGCGGTCACCGACACGAGGTAGAAGATGCCGACGTTCAGGTCGGCCGCGATGAGGCTCTCGCCGAAGGGCAGGGCCACGAAGGTGAGCGCGAAGCCGGCGAGGACGAAGTACGGCGCGACCCGGAAGAGGAGCTGGTCCGCGTCGGCGGGGATGAGGTCCTCCTTGAGGAGGAGCTTCACCGCGTCCGCGATCCACTGGAAGAAGCCGGCGGCGCCCACGCGGTTGTAGCCGACGCGGCTTTGCATGCGGGAGCTGACGCGCATCTCCCACCACACCGTCATGCCGGAGACGATGGCGCCGAAGTTGATGAGCACGAAGGCGAGGATGGCGATGGCGACGGCGTAGGCGCCGAGCCTCTGGGTCTCGGTGAAGCCCGCGGGGAGGAGCGCGGCCAGCATCTCGGGCTTCGAGAGCGGCGAGAGGACGAGGATCGCGCCGAAGAGGGCCGAGGGGAGCCCGAGGCCGACCGCGAGCGTGAGGAGCACCACGGTCTTGGGGCTCACCTTGCGAGCCGCGGGGGAGGTCTTCGCGTTCATCGATCGATCTCCGGGGCCACGACGTCCACGCGGGCGGCGATCAGCCGCCCGGATTCGAAGTCGCTGGCTCTCGCTGGACGTGGTTCGGTGCGAATCATCGGTCGATCTCCGGCGCGACCACGTCCAGCGAGGCGATGAGCGCCACGAGGTCCGCGATCATGAGGCCGCGCGACACGTCCTCGATGATGCCCATCGCCGTGAAGGAGCCGGTGCGGGCGCGCACGCGGTGGGCCTTGTTCGTGCCGTCGGACACGACGTAGTAGGCCATCTCGCCGCGGGCGGACTCGACCCGCGAGAGCGCCTCGCCCGCCTCGGGCTTCAGGTTGCGGGGGACCTTCGCCATGATCTCGCCGTCCGGCATGGACTCGAGCGCCTGGCGGACGATCTTCGAGGACTCGGCCATCTCCAGGCAGCGCACGTAGTAGCGGTCGAACGAGTCGCCGGACGTGCCGAAGAAGCCCTTCCCCACCGGGATCGAGAACTTGAAGCTCGGGTAGGCGCCGTAGGGCAGGTCGCGTCTCAGATCCCAATCCACCCCGGAACCGCGCAAATTCGGGCCCACGAGCCCGTAGTCGATGGCCATGGCGGCGGGGATGACCGCCACGTTGGCGAGCCGCTTCTTGTAGATCTCGTTGAAGGAGATGAGCCGGTCGAACTCCGGCAGGAACCTGTCGAAGTGGTCGAGGAAGCGCAGCGTGCGGTCGCGCCAGCCCTCGGGCAGGTCGAAGGCCACGCCGCCGATGCGGTGGTAGTTGTACGTGAGCCGCGCGCCGCAGAGCGCCTCGATGAGGTCGTTGATGGCCTCGCGCTCGCGGACGCCGTGGAGCATGGGCGTGAACGCGCCGATGTCCATGGTCATCGTGCCGACGGAGATGAGGTGCGAGGCCATGCGGCACAGCTCGCAGGAGATGGCGCGCAGCCACTGCGCGCGCTTCGGGACCTCGATCTTGAGGAGCCGCTCCACCGCGATGGCGTAGCCCTCGTTGGCGAACATGGCCGCGACGTAGTCGATGCGGTCCGTGTAGGGCATGAAGCCGGGGTAGCCGACCACCTCGCCGATCTTCTCGATGGAGCGGTGCAGGTAGCCGACGTCCGGGACGGCCTTCTTGAGGACCTCCCCGTCCGTCTCGACGAGGAAGTTGATGACGCCGTGGGTGGAGGGGTGCTGGGGGCCGAAGTTGAGGATCATCTCCTCGTTGTTCCGGTCCACGCGGCGGAGGATGAGCTTCTCCATGGGCCTTTCTCCTCGCTACGACGCCTGCGGTCCGGAGGCGGCAGGCTTCGGCTCCGCCGCCTTCTCCACCGGCTTCGGGGCCTTCTCGGCCTTGCGGGCGTCGTCGAGCCGCTTCAGCTCGACGAGCGGGTTCTCGCGGACGTTCGACATCCCGTGCCAGCCGCCGGCCTCCTGGTAGTCCTTGCGCAGCGGGTGGCCGATCCAGTCGTCGGGCAGCATGATGCGGCGGAGGTCGGGGTGGCCCGGGAACTCCACGCCGAAGAGGTCGTAGATCTCGCGCTCGAACCAGTTGGCGGTCTTCCACACGCCCTCGACCGTCGGCGCGGAGGCGGCGTCGCGGGCCACCTCGACCTTGAGGACGATGGAGTGCCGGTGCTTGTAGGAGAGCAGGTGGTAGACGATCTCGATGACGTTCCGCTTCGGCCAGTCCACGGCCGTCTCGTCCTCGAGGAAGTCGAGCTCGAGCCCGGGCTCGGTCTTGAGGAAGCGGCAGACCTCGACGAGGCGATCCTTCTTCACGACGCAGAACGGATCGATCTTCGGCTCGGAGAGCGGGCCGACGTCGTCGCCGAACCTCGCCTTCAGCCGTTCATGGACGTCATGAGTCGTCATCGTTTCCCCTGACACGATTCAGGGCGAGCCGGCCGTTCGCGCCGAGCTCGCCCCGTCCCGGAAACACCCTCTGTGAATCGGAACTTCCGCTTCGTTCCTCGCTCCGCCTACGCCACCTTGCCCTCGGCCGGCCGCCGCCTCGTCGACCAGGGCTCGCGCCGCACGATCTCCTGCAGCCGGAGGAGACCCTCGGTGAGCGCCTCGGGCCTGGGGGGGCAGCCCGGCACGTACACGTCGACGGGCACGATCTTGTCGACGCCCTTGCACACCGAGTAGGCGAGCTGGAAGAGCCCGCCGCAGTTCGCGCACGAGCCCATCGAGACGACGTACTTCGGCTCGGACATCTGGTCGTGGAGGAGCTTCAGCCGCTCGGCCATCTTGTAGGTGAGCGTGCCCGCCACGATCATGAAGTCGGCCTGGCGCGGGGAGGCGCGCGGGATGGCGCCGAAGCGCATGAGGTCGGCGCGCGGGCCGCCCGTCTGGATGAGCTCGATCCCGCAGCAGGCGAGCCCGAAGAGCAGGTACCAGAGCGAGCTCTCGCGAGCCATGTTGATGAGCTTGTCGAGCTGGCTCGTGTGGAAGAGCGTGACGTCGCCGCCGATGCCCGAATCCATCTTCTGTGGAGCCATCCGGTTTCCTCTTCGTCCTTTTCCATCCTGCGCGTCGATTCGAGCCGAGCGGCGAGGCGGCCGGCTAGGCGGCCTTGCGGGGCTGCGAGCTCGAGTCCGATCCCGGTGCCTCGTAGGACGCGCCCGAGAGGCTCTTCACCCACTCCAGATCGCCGTGCGCCCAGACCCACACGAGGCCGACGACGAGGATCGCCGTGAAGAGGAAGAGCTCCCAGAACGCCACCCACGCGAAGGCGAGGCTCGTCTGCGCCCACTGCCGGTAGACCGCCACCACCGGGAAGGTGAGGGCGATATCGACCTCGAAGATCACGAACACGAGGGCGACGAGGTAGAACCGCGGGTTGAAGTTGAACCAGGCGACGCCGACCGGGCGCTCGCCGCACTCGTAGATGCTCGCCTTTTCGGGGTTGGGGAAGCGCGGACCCAGGACGCGGGAGAGCGTGATGCCGCCGAAGGCGAATCCCACGGCGACGATCGCGAACACGAGGACCGCTCCGAACTCAAAACCCATGTCGGTTCCCCTTGATGGACCTATCCTGTCGGCAAATCTCAGGAAAGAGGCGCGGAGTCTACTCGCGGGGGTCCCTTTGTCAAGGGGTCGAAACCCGTTGACAAACCCTTGCCGCGCAGGCACTTAAGGCTCCCCGACCCTCCCAGAAGACGAACATGACGCCCCTGCAGATCTATTTCCCCATCTGCCTCGCCTTGGTGGTCGCCGCGGGCCTCGCGGCGGTCATGCTCCTGCTCTCCAACCTGCTCGGGCCCAGGCGGCCGAGCCTCGTAAAGAGCACCCCGTTCGAGTGTGGGTCCGTACCGGTGGGGTCCGCACACGAGCGGTTCGGCGTGAAGTTCTACGTGGTGGCGCTCCTCTTCATCGTCTTCGACATCGAGGCGATCTTCCTCTACCCCTGGGCGGTGCTGCTCCTGCCGAGCGAGGGCTACGCCGGGCTGGGCTGGGGCGGCTTCATCTCGATGGGCATCTTCGTGCTCACCCTCGTCGCGGGCCTCGTCTACGTGTGGAAGAAGGGCGTCCTCGACTGGTCGGATTGACGGAGAGCGAAATGGCATCGGAGATCGAAGTCGTCCCCGCCATCGCCACGAGGCGAGACGAGGCCCTGGGCGGCCTCTCCAAGCTCGTCTCGAAGGGCCTCGGCTGGGCGAGGAAGTACTCGCTCTTCCAGTACCCCTTCGTCACCGCGTGCTGCGGCATGGAGTACATGACCGTGGCGGCGGCCCGCTACGACCTCGACCGCTTCGGCGCCGCGCTCCCCCGCTTCTCGCCGCGCCAGGCCGACCTGCTCATGGTGGTCGGCACCGTGAACTGCAAGCAGGCCCCGGTGCTCCGGCGCATCTACGAGCAGATGGCGGATCCGAAGTGGGTCATCGCCTTCGGCGTCTGCGCCTCGTCGGGCGGCTTCTACGACAACTACGCCACCGTGCAGGGCATCGACCGCATCGTCCCGGTCGACGTCTACATCCCGGGCTGCCCGCCCAGGCCGGAGCAGGTGCTCGACGGGATCATGCTCCTGCAGCAGCGCATCCAGGAGCAGGCGCACCGGATCATCGACCGCAAGCCCTTGCCCGTGCTCGGACGCGAGCCGGAAGGGCGGTAGGGGGGATCATGGCGAAGGCCGTCATCGACGCGCTCGTGCAGCGCTTCCCCGAGGCCGTCTACGACGCCTACGAGGGCGTGGGCGGCGACGACTGCGCCTTCGTGAGGAAGGACCGCATCGCCGAGGTGTGCCGCTTCCTCAAGGTCGATCACGCCTTCAACATGGCCCCGTACATCACGGCGGTGGACTACCTCGGCAACGACCCGCGCTTCGAGGTGGTCTACAACCTCTACTCGACGACGGCGAACGCCCGCGTTCGCCTGCGCGTGAAGGTGCCGGAGTCCGACTGCGTCGTGCCGAGCGTCACCGGGCTCTGGCGCGGCGCCGACTGGTTCGAGCGCTACTGCTTCGACATGTACGGGATCCGCTTCAGCGGCCATCCCGACATGCGCCGGCTCCTCATGTACGACGAGTTCGTGGGGCACCCGCTGCGCAAGGACTACCCGCTGCGCGGGCGGCAGCCGCTCGTGCCGGAGCGCGAGGTGCGCGACATCTTCCGCGGGCCGGGGCCCGCCACGCGGGACTAGGAGACGAAGGATGGATGCTCAGGATCCCCGGCCGGTGGTTCCCGCGACGCGTCCGCCGCCCTCCGAGCTCGACGCGCCGCTCCCCTCGAAGCGCATGACGGTGAACCTCGGGCCCTCGCACCCGGCCATGCACGGCGTCACGCGCGCCGTGGTGGAGCTCTCGGGCGAGAACATCGAGGCGATGAAGCTCGACATCGGCTACCTCCACCGCGGGTTCGAGAAGAGCTGCGAGAACGTCACGTGGACGCAGGTGTTCCCCTACACGGACCGCCTGAACTACGTCAGCTCCATCATGAACAACGTGGGCTTCGCGCTCGCCGTGGAGAAGCTCGCCAAGATCGACGTGCCCGAGCGCGCCAAGTACCTGCGCGTCGTGACGAGCGAGATCCACCGCATCTGCGATCACCTGACGCTCGTCGGCGCCATGGGCCTCGAGCTCGGCGCCATGACCGCGTTCCTCTACGCCATCGAGGCGCGCGACCTCCTCTGGGACCGCCTGGCCGAGATCTGCGGCGCGCGGCTCACCTCGAACTACGCCCGCATCGGCGGCGTGGCTCGCGACACGCCGGACGGCTGGATCGAGAAGACCACCCGCACCCTCGACCGCGTGGTGGACTACGTGAGCGAGGTGGACGGCCTCCTCGCCCGGAACCGCATCTTCATCGACCGCACCTACAAGACCGGCGTCGTCTCCCGCGAGGACGCCATCGAGCTCGGCTTCACGGGGCCGTGCCTGCGCGCCTCGGGCGAGCCCTACGACGTCCGCAAGGCCGCGCCCTACCTCGTCTACGACCGCGTCGACTTCGACATCCCCGTGGGCACGAACGGCGACAACCTCGACCGCTACCTCATGCGCGTCGAGGAGATGCGCCAGGCCGACCGCATCGTCCGCCAGTGCTTCCAGCAGATGGCGCCGGGCGACATCGTCCTCCAGGACTTCCGCTACGTCCTGCCTCCGAAGCCGCTCGTCTACGGGACCATCGAGGGCGTGATGGCCCACTTCAAGCTCGTCATGGAGGGGATCAAGGTCCCCGCGGGCGAGGCCTACAGCTACACCGAGGCCGCGAACGGCGAGCTCGGCTTCTACGTCGTCTCCGACGGCGGCGGGCGGCCCTACAAGCTCGGGCTGCGCGCGCCGGGCTGGCCCATGCTGGCGGCCCTCCCGTACATGGTGAAGGGCGCGCTGCTCTCGGACCTCATCCCCACGTTCGACTCCATCAACATGATCGGCGGCGAGGTCGAGCAGTAGCCTCGCCGGCGCCGCGAAGGGAGCGAGAGAAGATGGCCCCGCCGGAAGACAAGAAGCCGCAGGTCCCAGCAGCCGCGGCGCCGAAGCCGGCCGGCCCGCCCCCGCCTCCGCCGCCCAAGAACCCGGGCTTCGTCACCGCGGTCGTCGACGGCAGGGAGGTCGTGGTGAAGCCCGGCACGACCGTCATCGAGGCCGCGAAGTCGGTGGGCGTGGAGATCCCCTACTACTGCTACCACAAGCGCCTCTCCATCGCGGCGAACTGCCGGATGTGCCTCGTGGAGATGTCGAACGCGCCCATGGGCAAGCTCATGCCCGCCTGCCAGATGCCCATGGCCGAGGGCATCACCGTCAAGACCGACACGCCGCGCGTGAAGGACCAGCAGCGGGCGGTCCTCGAGTTCCTGCTCCTCAACCACCCGGTCGACTGCTCCATCTGCGATCAGGCCGGGGAGTGCAAGCTGCAGGACTACTACATGAAGTACGACCGCCAGCCGTCGCGGCTCGACGTGCCCAAGGTGGCGAAGGGGAAGCGCGTCCAGCTCGGGCCCTCGGTGGTGCTCGACCAGGAGCGCTGCATCCTCTGCACGCGCTGCGTCCGCTTCATGCGCGAGGTGGCGAAGGCGCCCCAGCTCGGCGTGGCCGAGCGCGGCAACCACAGCTTCATCACCACCTTCCCCGGCCAGCCGCTCGACAGCCCGTACTCCGGGAACGTCGTCGACATCTGCCCGGTGGGCGCCCTCACCTCGTCGGACTTCCGCTTCCGCGGCCGCGTCTGGTTCATGTCCTCGGCGCGCTCCATCTGCGCGGGCTGCTCGAGGGGCTGCAACACCTTCCTCGACTACCTGAACGACGTCACCTACCGCTACCGCCCGCGCGAGAACGACGCCGTGAACCAGGAGTGGATGTGCGATCACGGGCGGCTCACCTACAAGCCGCTCAACCAGGACCGGGTGCTCGTCCCGCGCCAGGGGAAGGGCGCCGCGGCCCAGCCGGCGAGCCGCCCCGTCGCCATCGCCGCCGCGGCGAAGGCGCTCCAGGCCCACGCCGGGGCGGGCACCCTCGGCGTGCTCCTCTCACCGGCCGCGTCGCTCGAGGACCTCCTCGTCGCCGCGGTGGTGGCGAAGGAGGCGCTGGGCCAGGCGCGCGCCTTCGTGGGCGGCCGGGCCGACGGCTGGCAGGACGAGCTCCTGAAGCGCGCCGACCAGAACCCGAACCGCAAGGGGCTCGAGATCGTGGCGCAGGCGCTCGGCCTCGCGCTCTCGCCCGTGGCCGACCTCGCCCAGGCGGTGGCCTCCGGCGCGGTGAAGGCCGTCTGGGCGGTGGGCGCGGAGACGCCGGACGAGGTCGTGGCGGCGAAGCTCGGGGGCGCCGAGCTCGTCGTGCAGGCGTACAACGACGGCACCCTGGCGCGGCACGCCACCCTCCTCCTGCCGGCGGCGCCGCACTCCGAGACGGACGGCACCTTCGTCAACTTCGAGGGGCGGGCGCAGCGGTTCGAGATGGCCTACTTCCCGCGGGGCGAGGCGCGGCCGCACTGGTCGCTCGCCGCGGACATCGGGCGCGAGCTCGGGCTCGAGCTGCGCTTCGCGAGCGCGCGCGAGGTGTTCCAGGCGCTCGGGGGCCGGCTCGGCGACGCCCTCGGCGCCTTCCAGTGGGACGCGCTCCCCTCCGCGGGGAAGCGCTTCGGCATCGTGCCGCTCGCGGCGGGAACGGTGGACGGGCGGCTCGCCGGGAACCGCGACCGCGTGCCGTCGGAGACCACCGAGGACTACCGGCGCGCCATCGCGCGGACCTCGTAGGAGGGGAAGACGTGACCCGACTCATCGGCATGGTCGTCCTCATCGCGGCGGTCCTCGCCGGCCTGGCGGGGCTCTGCGCCGTCTTCTACCTGGCGGCGGCGGGGCTCGCGTACCTGTTCGCCCGCGGCGGGTGGCCCGCGTCGTACGGCGCCGCCATCGCGAACGTCCTCACGCTCATGCTGGTCGTGATGATGGTCTCGGCCTCGCTCCTCACGGTGGCGGAGCGCAAGTGGTCCGCCATGATGCAGAACCGCGTCGGCGCGAACCGCATCAAGATCTTCGGCACGGCGCTGGGCGGGATCCCCTTCCTCGCCGCCGACGCCCTGAAGATGCTCACCAAGGAGCGCGTCGAGCCGAGGGGCGCCACGCGCATCCTCTTCGAGCTCGCGCCCGCCCTCGCGTTCGCGCCCGTGTTCGCGCTCTTCGCCGTGATCCCGGTGGGCCCGCCCGTCCCGGCGCACCAGATCATCGCCGGCGCGGCGAGCGTCACCGAGACCATCGCGCTCCAGGTCGCGCAGCCGGACGTCGGGCTCCTCTACGTCTTCGCCATCGCCTCGCTCCAGGTCTACGGCACGGCGCTGGCCGGCTGGGCCTCGAACAACAAGCTCGGCCTGCTGGGAGGCGTGCGCGCCTCCTCGCAGATGATCAGCTACGAGGTCTCGCTCGGCCTCTCGCTCGTGGGCACCATGATCGCCTACCGGACGCTGCGGCTCGACGAGATGGTCGTGGCGCAGGGCGCCTCGGTCCTCGGGCCCGTCCCCGCCCTGGGCATCCTCCTCCAGCCCCTCGGCTTCCTCGTCTTCTTCGCCTCGGCCTTCGCCGAGACGAAGCGCGCCCCCTTCGATCTGCCGGAGGGCGAGAGCGAGATCGTCGGCTACTTCATCGAGTACTCGGGCATGAAGTTCGGCCTCATGTTCCTGGCCGAGTTCGTGGAGATCGTGATCCTCTCCGGCATCGTCACCGCGGTGTTCCTGGGCGGCTGGCACCCCGTCCTCTTCGAGGAGTGGCTGCGCCTCCACCTCACGCCGCTCTGGTTCGCGGCGGTCGGCGCGGCGGCGTTCCTCGCCAAGATGATCGTGATGATGTGGCTCCAGCTCACCATCCGCTGGCTCCTGCCGCGGTTCCGCTTCGACCAGATCCAGAAGCTGTGCTGGAAGATCCTGCTGCCCACGGCGCTCGCCAACGTCTTCATCACCGCCGCCGCGATGCTCATCGATCCCTCGAGGACGCTGCTCGCCTGGATCGGCGTCGGCACGATCGTCGTCATCGCCGTCCTCACCACCGCCGCCGGCCGCGCTCCCTCCGCGGAGCACGGGCACGACGCAGCGCACGCCGCCGCGGGACACTGACATGCCCTACCAGCTTCCCAACCGCCCGCCGGACCTGCGCGAGCAGATGTACTTCCCGGAGATCATCCGGGGCATCGGCGCGCTCACCCGGCACTTCCTGCGGAACCTCTTCTTCTCGCGCGACAAGAACCCGGACGTGCTCGAGCGCCGGCGCGGCGAGTTCGGCGTCGCCGACAACATGACGCTCCAGTATCCGGAGGAGCGGGCGCCCTATCCGCCCGGCTACCGGGGACTGCACCGGCTCGTGCCGCGCGAGGACGGCCGGCCGCGCTGCGTCGCCTGCTACATGTGCGCGACGGCCTGCCCGGCCCAGTGCATCTACATCGAGGCGGGCGAGTACGCCGACGACCCGGTCGAGAAGTACCCGGTGAAGTTCGTCATCGACGAGCTCCGCTGCATCGTGTGCGGCTTCTGCGTCGAGGCCTGCCCCAAGGACGCCATCCGCATGGACTCCGGCGAGCACGCGCCTCCCTCGTACGATCGCGCCGCCCAGATCTGGGACGAGAAGCGGCTCCTGCGCGGCCCGCCGGTGTCGTACCAGTACGATCCGTGGCTGCGGCGCGGCTCGCCGTCGATCGCGCCCGGCAAGCTCGAGGAGATGCGGGCGCGGGCGAGGCCGTTCCCCCGCATCGGCACCGACGAGTACTCGCAGACGCCGGGCTTCTCCGTCCGCGTGCTGGCGCAGGAGGCGAGGGAGCGGGCGGAGCTGGCGCTGAAGCGGTAGGGGGTGAGCCGCAGGGTCGCGATCGACGTCGCGGTCGGGGTCGACGTCGCGGTCGGGGTCGTGGTCGCGGTCGGGGTCGCGGTCGCGGTCGGGGTCGCGGTCGCGGTCGGGGTCGCGGTCGCGGT
>DATDDC010000788.1:0-25903 GCA_036523995.1 Anaeromyxobacter sp. | reverse complement strand
CGCGCACCGGGCCCGCGGCGGGCGCGGGCAGGGGCTGGCTCCCGGCGGCGGCGATCGCGGCGCACGGAAGCGCCAGCGCGATGACGGACGCGGCCGCTCGGGTGCGCAGAAGTGCGAGAGTCCGGCGGGCGATGCGGCCGGCGCGGCTCTCGGCGGATCTGTCGTACACGGGTCTGGTTGCTCCGTTGTCGGGTGTCCTGGCGATGCTGGCGGTCAGATGGGCGGCCCCGGCTGCAATCGGGGTGCCGGTGAGGGGCCTCACAGAATCGCCGCCCGTGACAGGGAGTGCGGCCGAGCGCCGCTCCTGTTCAGGGCCGTTTGCGTCAGAAAGATTGCCGCAGCCGCCCCGATGCAGCCCTTTCGCGGGACAGCGCGCACAGGGTGAAAAGCCGCAAGGCTTGCGTCATTTCACCCTGTCGTCCTGTGGAATCTGGCGCGTTCGCGGAGGGCACGGGGCTTGCTGAGTGCCTGCAACATCTGGCGAAAGGAGCGAAGGTGCTCGTTGCGGTCGGGCTGAACCACCGGAACGCCACGCTCGCAGAGCGCGAGTGCTTTGCCCTGTCGTCCGAGGCAGTCGAGGGTGCGCTCGCAGGGTACGCGGCGCTCGACGGCATCGACGAGGTCGCCGTCCTCTCGACGTGCTGCCGCGTAGAGGTGTTTGCCGCAACGCGTTGCCCGGCTGCCGCCACCGTCGCCCTGCGTCGAGGGCTCTCCGCCCGCGCCGGGCGGGATCTGCCGCTCGTCGAGCTCCACGGAGACGAGGCGTTTCGGCACCTCGTCCGCGTGGCCTCGAGCCTCGAGTCGAGCATCCTCGGAGAGCCGCAGATCCTGGGGCAGGTGAAGGAGGCCTTCCGGCGCGCCGCCGGGGTGGGCGTCGCGGGGAAGGAGCTCGCCGGCGTCCTCGGCCGCGCGCTCCAGGTCGCGAAGCGCGTGCGGACGGACACCGCCATCGGGCGCGCGGGCGTCTCCTGGGGACACGCGGCCGCCGCCCTCGCCGAGAAGGTGCTCGGGCCGCTCTCCGGTCGCCGCGTCGCCATCGTGGGCGCGGGAGAGCTCGCCCGCGCGTGCGCGCAGCACCTCGCCGCGCAGGGCGCGGCGCTCGTGGTCCTGAACCGCACCGTGGCCAACGGCGAGGCGCTCGCCCGAGAGGTCGGGGGCGCTGCCCTGCCGCTCGACGCGCTCTCGCAGGAGCTCCTCCGCGCCGACGTCGTGGTCGCGGCGGCGCCGCTCGAAGGGGCGTTCGCCGCCGGCGAGCTGGCGAAGGTCGCGTCCGCCCGGCGGCGGCCGCTCGTCCTCGTGGACCTGGCGGTGCCGCGCGCCATCCCGGCCGAGACCGGCCGCGTCCCCGACGTGTTCCTGTGCGACCTCGACGACCTCGAGCGCGTGATGCGCGCCTCGATGGAGGAGCGCGCCCAGGCGGTGGCCGAGGCCGAGCGCATCGTCGACGAGGAGGCGCGGAGGTGGGCGCGCGAGGAGCTGGAGCGCCGGGCCGCGCCGCTCATCCAGGAGATCCGCGAGCGTGCGAGCGCCATCGCGCGCGAGGAAGTGACGCGCACGCTCAAGCGGCTCGGCGAGGATCCCGAGCTCGCGAAGCGCCTCGACGCCATGGCCGGCTCCATCGTCTCGAAGCTGCTCCACCGCCCGAGCACGCGGCTGCGCCGGGCGGTCTGCGACGGCGGGGAAGGGGAGGCCCTCGTGGCCGCCGCCGTCCAGATCTTCGACCTGTCCGGGGAGACCGTGGCTCAGCTCCGCTGACGCCGCGTGACGCCTAGGCTCGGCGAGGCTTTCCCGGTGCGCGGGTCCCTGCGATGATGGCGGTCTCCCAGAACGGCCCGGAGCCCCGCGGGATGACCCTGCTCGAGAGCGGTTTCCGCAAGCTGGACTCGAGCCTCCGCGCCCGGATCCTGCTGCCCACGGCCGTGCTGTTCGCCCTCACGCTCGCCGCCATGGTCGCGGCCGCCACGCACCTCTACGGCGCGGACATGGAGCGCGGGCGCAGGGACCGGGCGGAGCTCTTCGCCGGGATGGTGGCGGGCGGGATCTCGAACGTGATGCTGGCGGGGCGCCCCCAGGAGGTTCCGGCCCTCCTCGACGCCCTCGTGGCGCACGGCGCCGACCTCGTGGTCGCGAGCCTCGTCTCCAAGAACGGCCACGTGTCGGTCTCGTCCTCTCCGGCCCTGCTCGGCACGGTGCCGTGGCGCGACCTCCACCGCTTCGAGCGCACCACCGTCGTGGTGGGGCCGGCCGGGAACGACACCGAGTACGCCGTCGTCCAGCCCATCGCCAACGCGGCGGCCTGCACGCGCTGCCACGGCACCGAGTCGCGCGTGAACGGCTGGCTCGACCTGCGCTTCACGCGGGGGCCGGTCCTGCAGGCGCAGGGGCAGCTCGCGAAGACGCTCTTCCTCTCCGCCGCCGTCGCCTTCGTCTGCCTGCTCGCCATCGCCCTCTGGCTCCTCGGCCGCGAGGCGGTGAGCCCGCTCCAGCGGCTCGTCGCGGCCATGCGGCGCGCGGAGGCGGGCGACCTCACCGTGAAGGCCGACGAGGGCCGGCCCGACGAGCTGGGCGTGGCCGCGCGCGGCTTCGACGCCACCCTCGCCGCGCTCCGGCACAGCCAGACGGAGCTCGAGGCCTTCTACCGCGAGCGCATGGTGCGGGCGGACCGCTTCGCCGCCGTGGGCGAGATCGCGACCGGCCTCGCCCACGAGATCAAGAATCCGCTCGCCGGGCTCTCCGGCGCCCTCGAGCTCCTCGCCGAGGACCTCCAGAAGGACCCGCACCAGAGCGAGGTCGTGTCGGAGATGCGGCATCAAGTTGCGCGGCTGACGCACACGATGGAGAGCCTCCTCAGCTTCGCCCGCCCGGCCAAGGCGAAGCTCCGCTCCACGGACGTGAACGCCTGCGTCGAGAAGGTGCTCTTCCTCGTGAAGCAGCAGTCCCGCGGCGGCGCGGTCTCGGTGGAGCCGCAGCTCTCCGCCGGGCTCCCGCCCGTGCTCGCCGATCCCTCCCAGCTCGAGCAGGTGTTCCTCAACATCTGCCTCAACGCCTTCCAGGCCATGAGCGGGGGGGGCACGCTCACCGTGCGCACGCGCGCCGGCGACGGGAACGTGGTGGTGGAGGTGGAGGACACCGGGCCCGGCATCCCATCCGAGCTGCGCGCCCAGGTCTTCAAGCCGTTCTTCACCACCAAGCGCGAGGGCAACGGGCTCGGGCTCGCCATCTCCGCTCGCATCGTGGCTGAACACGGCGGCCACATCGGTTATAGATGTCCGCCCGGCGGAGGAACCATCTTCATCGTGACGCTTCAGCAGGCGCGGCCAGGACGGGCCACGGAGCACGCGGCATGACGACCACCCCGACCGCGCGCGTCCTCGTCGTCGACGACGAGAAGCTCATCCGCTGGTCCGTGGCCGAGCGCCTCCAGCGCGGCGGCTACGAGGTGGTCTCGGCCGAGTCCGGCGAGCAGGCCCTCGAGATGCTGGCGGGCATGCCGCCCGATCTCATGCTGCTCGACGTCCGGCTGCCCGGCATCGACGGGGTCCAGACGCTGCAGCGCGCCCTCACCATCCACCCCGACCTCGCGGTGCTCATGATGTCCGCGCACTCGACCGTGGACATCGCGGTCGACGCCATGAAGCACGGGGCGGTGGACTTCCTCGTGAAGCCCTTCCCCTTCCAGGCCCTCGACGCCGCCGTGGAGCGGGCCATCTCGACGGCCCGGACGCGCCGCCAGATCGCGACCCTCACCTCGGAGAAGCGGGGGACGAGCGCCCTCGAGGCCGTGGTGGGCGGGTCGGCCGCGATGGAGCAGGTGCGCATCATGATCGGCCGCCTCGCCACGAGCGAGACGACGACCGTGCTCGTCGAGGGCGAGAGCGGCTCCGGCAAGGAGGTGGTGGCGCGCGGCATCCACTTCCAGAGCGCGCGCTCCGAGAGGCCGTTCCTCCAGGTGAACTGCGCCGCGCTGCCGGAGCAGCTCCTCGAGTCGGAGCTGTTCGGCCACGAGCGGGGCGCCTTCACCGACGCGCACGCCCAGAAGCGCGGCCTCTTCGAGAGCGCCGAGGGCGGCTCGGTCATGCTGGACGAGATCGGCGACCTGCCGCCGGGCGGCCAGGCGAAGCTCCTCCGCCTCCTCGAGAACAAGACCTTCCGCCGGGTGGGCGGCGTGCAGGAGCTCCGCTGCGACGTGCGGGTCATCGCGGCGACGAACGTGAACCTGGAGGAGCGGGTGGCGGAGGGCCGCTTCCGCTCCGACCTGTTCTTCCGCCTGAACGTGGTCCGCATCGTCGTGCCGGCCCTGCGCGACCACCTCGACGACGTGCCCACGCTGGCGGCCCACTTCATCGCCCGCTTCAACCAGGAGATGAAGCGGCAGGTGAAGGGCATCTCCTCCCAGGCCATGGAGCTCTTGCAGGGCTACCACTGGCCCGGGAACGTGCGCGAGCTCCGGAACGTGATCGAGCGCGCCTTCATCCTGCACGCCGGGGCCGACGAGATCCGCCCCGAGCACCTCGCCCCCGAGCTCCGCAAGGCGCCTCCGCCGAAGCGGCCGGACAAGCTCGTGCCGCCCATCAACGAGGACGGGCTCGTCCTCGACGACGTGGAGCGCAAGCTCATCGCCGAGGCGATGGAGCGCGCCAGCGGGAACCAGTCCAAGGCGGCGCGGCTCCTCGGCGTGTCGCGCGACACCCTGCGCTACCGGCTGAAGAAGCACGGGATGGCGTAGACCCTTCTCCATGGAGCACGGTGCCGCGCTCCGCCGGATGGCCGCCTCCGCGCTCCTGGCGGCCGTGCCGGGGCTCGTCCGCGCCTCGGTCCCGCTGGACGAGATGCCGATCGCTTCGCTCGGCCGTGCGCCGTCGAACGCCGCCATCGCGATCACCGCCCGGGGCGCGGAGTTCGACGTGGATGATCCGGTCGGCCTGCTCCTGCCGCTTCCCCGCATCCGGGTCCTCGAACTCGATCTGGCGGTCGACGCTCCGATGCTCGTGAGCTTCCTGGCGGAGCCCCACGGCGCCCCTTCTCCGGGGCTGCCGCGCTGGCGGTACCGCTCCCTCTCCGCGGGCCCGACGACGCTCGGCGTCGACCTCGCCGAGGTCCCCGGCTGGAGCGGCACGAACTGGCCGGCGCTGCGCTTCGAGGGCGCGGGGCACGTCATCGTCTCGCACGTCCGCGTCGGTCCGCCGGTCCCGTCCCAGGCGGCCGCTCGCGGTGACGTCGATCGCGCCGCGCTCTGGTCGAGCGATCCCGTCTGGCACACGAGCATCAACGCCATTTCGCCGCCGTTCTGGAGCGCGAGCAACCGCACGTACCTCTCGGACGTCATCGCGGCGGTCGCGGCGGGGCTGTTCGTCGCGGTGCTGGCGGGCTTCCGCCTCGCCCGCGGGAGCTGGCGTCCCGGCGCTGCGCTGGCGGCGGCCGCCCTGCTCGCGGTCGCGGCGCACGGGATCCACGCCGCGATCCGCTTCCTCCCCGCCTGGAACCTGTCGCCGAAACTCGACCCCGAAGCCCGCATCCGCGACAACTACGGCTTCGTCGCCCAGTTCGGTCCGCTGGCGGCGCTGGCGCGCTCCACCATCGGTCCGGGAGAGCGGGTCGGCGTGGTGGCCGACGCCAACGACTGGTTCGGCCCCCAGACACTGTGCTTCCACCTCGCGCCCCGGCGCTGCGTCGCGGTGAGGCCCGGCGAGGCCGAGCACCGCGGGATCTCCGGGATCGGGACCCTGCGGGACGATCAGATCGACGTCCTCGTCTCCTACGACGCCCCGGAGCTCCCGCCGGGCTTCGTCCCGGTGGCGGCGGTGAGCCGCCGGGCGTTCGTGGCGCGGCGCAAATGAGCTTCCTCCTCTGCGCGGCCGCGACGTGCATCGCGGGGCTGGCGCTGCTCCACCTCGTCGGTCTCGCCACGCGGCGTCGGGCGATCGACGCGCCGCTCGCGTGGTTCGCCGGAAGCGGCTGGTTCGCGCTTTTTTGCTTCGCCTGCCGCTTCGGCGGAGGAATCCCCTTCTCGTGGCCCCTCGCCACCGTCGCGTTCGCGGTACCGCCCGCGGCGTGGCTCGCGCTCCGCCTGCGCGGCGGCGCACGCTCGAACGGCGAGGACGCCGCTCCGGGCCCCGGGGTCCCCGCGCGCCCCATCTCCCGCTGGATCCCGCGGCCGATCTGGCTGTGGCTGCTGGTCGCCGCATACGTCGCCGTCGTCCTGGCGGCGGTCCTGCTCCACGGGTTCGACACCCCCACCAACACCGACGACGGCGTGCGCCTCAGGGCGTTGACGCCGATGCTCGCCTTCGCCGACGAGTGGTCCCCGGAAGCTCGAGGACTCCTCGGGATGGCCGGGGCGGTGCCGACGTTCGTCCCCGCGGCCGCGTGGCTGTTCACGAGGTCGGTGGACGCGTTCCACGTGAACTACGTCGTCCTGACGGACCTCGTCGCGCTGCTGGTGCTCGCCGTCGGCCTCGCCTCGACGCGGGGGACACCGGAGCGCGGCTGGGCCTCGGCGCTCGGCCTGCTCTCCATCCCGCTCTTCGTCTACCACTGCACCAGCACGTACCAGGACGCGGTTCTAGCCATGTACGTCGGCGCCGCCTTCCTGTTCGCGATGGAGCACGGGCGCACCGGCGAGCCGCGAGACCTCGGCCGCGCGCTCCTCGTCGCGGTCGCCGCCGGCATGGTGAAGCGGGAAGGGGAGCTCGTGGCCGCGACGGTCGTGGCGGCGCTCCTCGCGTACGCGGCCTGGCGCCGTGCGCGCGGCGCTTCCATTCCGCTGGGCCGGCTGGCGCTGCTCGTGGCCGTGCCCGCCACGGCGCTCCTCCTCGCGAAGACGGCCGCCTTCGGCCTGGCCGACGCCTCCGCGATGACGCGACTGCTCGCCACGCGGGTCGAGGCCACGGCCGCGGCGGGTCCCGCAGCGGCGTCCGCGGGGCTGCGCCGCGAGGCGCTCGAGGCCTTCGTCTACGCGCTCTTCCGCTCCGGCAATGCCGGCGGAATCTACTGGGCGCTCGCCGCGACCGTGATCTTCGCGGCGCGTGCCGCCGCGCGATCGACGGGGGTCGCGCCCCTCGCGCTCTTGGCGTTGCTCCTGGGTGAGGTCGCCGCGAGCTCCATCTGGCTCTTCCCGGAGTTCACGCTCGACCAGACGACGGTCCACCGGGCGCTCCTCGTCGTAACGGTGCCGGCCGCGCTATGGCTCGCGGCCGCGCTCGTGGACACCGCCTGGCCCGAGTCCCGCCCGGCGCCCCCGTGACCGTCGCAGGTTCCGGTCCGCCGCCGAGGCGGCGCACGCTTCGCGCGGGAACGCTCTCGCACGAGGGTTCGAGGCGTGCTCGGGTCGGGATCGACTGCGCGACTACGCGACGGCCTCGAACGAGTCGTCCACGTCGACCGGCTCGCCGTCCGTCGGCCAGTCGATCTCGGCGGCGAGCGCCTGGAGGTGCTCGCGGAGCTTCTCCTTGGCGCGGATCTCGAGCTGCCGCGCGCGCTCGCGGGAGAAGCCGAAGTACTCGCCCAGCTCCTTCAGCGTCATGGGTCGATCGCTCATGACGCGCTGCTCGATGATGAAGCGCTCGCGCGGATCGAGCAGGCCGAGAGCGGTGCCGATCCGCCCGGTCAGCATGACGCGCTCCTGGGCGCCGGAGAGCTCGTCGTCCTGGGAGGCGGACTCCGACGTCACGAAATCGCCGTGCGTTGCCGAGCCGTCCTCGCCCACGGGAGCGTCGAGCGAGACGTCGCGCCCCTCGAGCCGGAGCTCCATCTCGCGGACCTCCGCCGGCTTCACCCTGAGCTTCTTCGCGATCTTGTTCGCGTCGTGGCCGTCCGAGTCGGCGCCCTTCTCGAGGGAGGTGCGGTCGAGCTCGCGCCGTGTGCGCGCCAGCGAGAAGAAGAGCTTCCGCTGCGCCTGGGTGGTGCCGATCTTCACGAGCGACCACGACTTCAGGATGTGGTTCTGGATGTACGCGCGGATCCACCACACCGCGTACGAGATGAGCCGGATCTCCTTCGCGGGGTCGAACTTCTGCACGGCCTTCATGAGGCCGATGTTCCCCTCCTGGATGAGGTCCGACATCTTGAAGCCGTAGGAGCGGTATTCGTAGGCGACCTTCACCACGAAGCGGAGGTTCGCGGTGATGAGCCGGTGCGCGGCGCGCGTGTCGCGATTCGCGAGGTACTCGCAGGCGAGCCGTTTCTCGTCGTCGGGCGAGAGGAGCGGGAACCGGTTGATCTCCGTCAGGTACAGCTCGAGGGAGGTCGCGTCGTCGAGCTTGCGTCCGCGGGTCATCGAGCCTCCGAGCTACCGCAACGGGTGTCTCCGTTGGCGTAGCAACGTATATGCCCTGGTACGGAGTCCACCATACAGACGTGGATCCAAGGCCTTGCATGTCCGCTCGTCCCGAGGCGGAGGGGCCGGGCCCTATAATCATTACAGGCCGGATGTGGAAGGCCTCATTCACTCGGTTTTTCGCCTGTAATACTTTCCCTCTTGGGTGCGCCCCTGGGGGGAGACCCCTTGCGGTCAAGAGGCTGGCTGAACACCGTGGGGGCGAGATTCCGGTTATGTCCCGGCTATATCCCCGACCACGGGGGGAGGGACTGGGAGCGTCGAGCTCATGGACGGGGCGGACAGCGGCGACGGCTCGAACCGCGCGGGATTCCTCGGCTTCGTCGCCCACGAGGTGCGGAACCCGCTCTCGACTGCGCTCTGGAGCGCCGAGCTCCTGTCGCGCATGTCGGCGGAGCAGCGGTCCGGCTCCCGGGGCGAACGCCTCTCCGCCATGTGCCTCCGCTCCATCGCCCGGGTGCGCCAGCTCGTGGAGGACCACTTCCTGTGCGAGCGCCTCGACGCGGGCGGCATCCTGCTGCGCTTCGAGCCGATACCCCTTCGCGAGGTGATCGAGACGATCCTCGCCCGGCCGGGGGACCGCGGCCCCATCGACGTGCGGGTGGATACGAGCCTCGCCGTGAACGCCGACCGCACGCTCGTCGAGCGCGCCCTCGACGCGCTCGTCGCCGTGGCCTCGGCCGACAAGGCGGCCGTCCGCATCGAGGCGGGCGAGGCCTCCGGGGGCAGGATCGCCCTCACCGTCGCGGGACACGCTCCCGCTCCGGGCGCCCTCGAGGATCCGACGAAGGGATCGCCCAGCGACGCGCGCGGGAGGTCGCTCGCCCTGCCACTGGCCCGGCGCATCGCGGCGGCGCTCGGCGGGGCGCTCGCCGCGTCGGAAGCCGGTTACGTCCTGTCGCTCCCGGAGGCCGAGGGCTATATTGCGCGCCCGAAGCCCGCCGCTCACCCATGACCCACCCGCTCGTGCTCGTCGTCGACGACGACCCGGACATCCTCGACGCGATCTGCGACATCCTGGAAGTCGAGCAGTACCGGGTCGCTCGTGCGCGCAACGGCCTCGAGGCCCTCGAGCGCGTCGAGGAGGAGCGTCCCGCGGTCATCCTCCTCGATCTCATGATGCCGGTGATGGACGGCGTCACCTTCGCCCGCGCGCTGCACGAGCGCCCCGCGGTGAAGGACGTGCCCATCCTCGTCATCTCGGCGGACGGCAACCCGGCGCGAGCGGCGTCGGTGGGCGCGCGCGGGTACCTCGCGAAACCCTTCGACATCGATACGCTCCTCGGGCACGTCGGCGCGCTCTCCGCGGACGGGGCCGGTGGCTCGTCGCACGCCGGCGCCTGAGCGCCGGGCCGCGACCGCGGCGAAACCCGCCGCAAGGACGCGGGCTTCCCTTGACAGGCCGCGCCGCGGCAGGTAGAAAGCCCAGCCTTCCAAGGCACGTCCTCCGCGGCCATCCCGACGCGCGGCGGACCAATGCGAGGTGTGATCATGGCGACCGGGCTCTTGGCGAAGAAGGTGGGGATGACGCAGATCTTCACCCCCGACGGCGACTGCGTGCCGGTGACGGTGCTCGAGGCGGGACCGTGCACGGTGGTGCGCCGCAAGAGCGCCGACAAGGACGGCTACGACGCCCTCGTGCTCGGCTTCGGGACCGTGGACGAGAAGCACGTCTACCGGCTCACGAAGCCGGAGGTCGGCGTCTTCAAGAAGGCCGGCACGGCCGTCTTCCGGCACCTCAAGGAGGTTCGCGTGAAGGACGCGAAGCTCCTCGGCGAGCTCAAGGCCGGCGACGTCCTCACCGTCGACAAGGTCTTCAAGCAGGACCAGCGCATCGACGTCACCGGGACGACCAAGGGACGCGGCTTCCAGGGCGTCATGAAGCGATGGGGGATGAAGGGCGCCGCGCGCGACTCCGCCTCCTCGCACGAGCACCACCGCCACATCGGCGCCGTCGGTCAGCGCAAGACGCCGGGCAAGGTGTGGAAGGGCAAGCACCTCCCCGGCCACTACGGCACCGAGACCGTCACCGTGCAGAACCTGACCGTCCTCGGGATCGAGGCGGACAAGAACCTGCTCCTCGTCTCGGGCGCGGTCCCGGGGCACGCGGATGGGCTGCTCTTCGTGAACACGGCGGCGAAGGGGCAGCCGCGGGCGAAGCAGAAGGTCGAGGAGCGCGCGCGGGCGAAGCCGAAGGTGTAGCAGCCGCGGCACCGCGGTCGCCCCGCGCGGTCGCGCCGCGCGGTCGCGAAGGCGATCATGCTACAAGGCGCACGATGCGAGGAGCCTTGGCCACGGCGCGGCACTGGGTCGGGATCACGCTCGGCCGTGCGCCCGTGGCGAACGACGCGCAGCGGCGGCTCGCCGGTGTGGCGCGTGGAGCGACGACGGCGCTCGTGGCGCGAGGCGTGGGCGTGCTGGTTGCGCTGGCGCTCGTCCCGATCTCGATCGGCTACGTGGGGCCCGAGAGCTACGGCGCATGGATGACGATCGGCTCCTGCCTGGCGTGGCTCCAGATGGCGGACCTCGGCGTGGGGAACGGGCTGACGAATGCCATCGGCGAGGCGAGAGGGAAGCGTGACGACGCCCTCGTCCGCCGGCACGTGGCCACCGCCTTCTGGGTCCTGGGAGGGATCGCAGCGGCGCTCGCCATCGCGTTCTTCTCCGCCTGGCCCTCCGTGGACTGGGCCGCGCTCTTCAACGTGCACGACCCCGTCGCGCGTCGCGAGGTCGGAGGGGCAGTCGCAGTCGCCACCGGGCTCTTCCTCGCGGCCTTCCCGCTCTCGATCGTGGACCGGATCTACGCGGCGCACGATGAGGGCGCGATCGCGAACGCATGGAGCATCGTCGGCAGCGTGGCGACACTCCTCGTCGTCGTGCTGGTCGCCCGTACCGGAGCGGGGCTGGTCGGCATCGTCGCGGCCGCGGCGGGTACGCCCGCGCTCGCGACGCTCGCGAGCGCCGCGTGGCTCGTGTCGCGTCACAGGCCGTCGCTTCGTCCCGGCGCACGCCACGTGACCCGGGCGAGCGCGCGGCGCATCGCGAGCGAGGCGGCCCAGTTCTTCGTGGTGCAGATCATCGCGGTCGTGATGTTCAGCACCGACAACGTCATCATCGCGCGTGTCCTCGGGGCTGATCGAGTGACGCCTTACAGCGTCGCGTGGCGGCTGTTCGCGCTGCCGGCGCTCTTCGTCTCGCTGTACGCGCCGTACCTGCAGCCGGCCTATGCGGCAGCCCGCGCGCGCGGCGACGCCTCCTGGATCGCGCAAACGCTGAAGCTCACGCTCGTCGCGACCGGAGCGGTCACCGTCGCGATCACGGTGCCGCTCGTACTGTTCGGCCAGCCCATCATTCGCGCGTGGGCGGGGGCCGCCGCCGTCCCTACCCGTCCGCTCCTCCTCTGGATGGGTGCGGGCGCGCTGGTCCTCGCTCCCGCGGGCGCGCTCGGCTGCATGCTGAACGGGCTGGGGCGGCTCAGGATCCAGATGGTGTTCGGTGCGGTCGCCGCGGTCGTGAACGTCGCACTCTCGATCGCGCTGGCGCGACCGCACGGCGTGACGGGAGTCATGGCCGCGACGGTCATCTCCTACCTCGCTTGCATCGCGATCCCCGTGTCGCTCGACGCAGCGCGCGGGCTCCAGGCGATCCGGCTCGGCGCGCGGGAGGAGGCGAGGGGGTCGGAGGCGCGCGCATGACGACGGAGGAGGCCGTCCTCGCGCTCCGCGACGACCCGCAGTTCGCAGACCTGATCCGGGACGCGTACCTCGGCCCCGACGCGAGAGGGAACGCGGAACGTTTCCTCGCTTCCGCCGAATTCCACGGAGTGCTCGGGCTGCTGGACCGCCGGGTCCGGGATGCGACCGTGCTGGACGTGGGCGCCGGGACGGGGATCGCATCGTTCGCGTTCGCCCGGACGGGCGCGAAGGTCGTCGCCTTGGAGCCGGACCCGAGCGGCGTCGTCGGACAGGGCGCCATCCACCAAGTTTCGGACGGGCTCCCCATCGCCATCGTGGCCGGCGTGGGAGAGGCGCTTCCGTTTCCGGACGAGGCGTTCGACGTCGTCTACGCCAGGCAGGTGCTTCACCACGCGCGTGATCTGGACGCGCTGGTGCGAGAGTGCGCACGGGTTGCCGCCGCTGGTGGGCTCGTCATCGCCACCCGCGAGCACGTCGCGGAGGACGAGGCGGAGCTCGCAGCCTTCCTCGCGGCGCACCCGGTGCACCGGCTCGCGGGCGGCGAGCACGCATACCCGCTCGCCGCGTACGTCCGCGCCTTCCGGCGCGCAGGGCTGGGTGGACCCAGGATCCTCGGGCCGTACGATTCGATCGTGAACGCGTTCCCGGCGTTCCACGACGAGCTCGCGTTGAGGCGTCACCCTACGAGCCTGCTCGAGGGCCGCTTCGGGCGCCTGGGTCGACTGTCGGCCGCCGTGCCGGGGATCCCCGCCCTGGTTCGGTGGTGGTTGACGTCACGGGTGCCGGGGCGGTTGTACTCGTTCGTCGGGCGAAAGCCATGACGGCTCGCCCATTGCGCGTCTGCGTGGATGCGCGGCTCGCGGACGGCGTCGCGGGCGGCATCCAGCAATTCGTGATGGGCCTCGCCAGCGGGCTGTCGCGCCTGGAGGGACCCGAGGAGTATCTGTTCCTCTCTCGGCCGGAGCACCGGGCGTGGCTCACCCCGCATCTCTCGGGCCCGTGTCGTGCGCTCGATGCTGCCTCTGCGGCCGCGCCGACGTTCGCGGCGGTGAGGCTCGCGCGTCGGGCCCTCGACTCCTTCGCCCTGTCGCGCCTCGGAGGCGTCCTTCCGGTGAGGGTCGCCGCTTCCGACGGGACGGTGGAGCGGAGCGGGGCGGAGGTCATGCATTTCACCGCCCAGGGCGGGTTCACCACGGGCGTGCCGAGCATCTACCAGCCTTACGACCTGCAGCACGTCCACCTGCCGCAGTTCTTTCCGCCTTATGCCCGGAAATGGCGCGATGTCGTGTACGCCGCGCTCGCGGCGCAGGCCCGATCGGTGGTCGTGATGTCGAGCTGGGTCAGGGACGACGTCGTCCGTCACCTCGCGCTCCCCCCTGACAAGCTGCGCGTCATTCCGTGGGCTCCGGTGACCGAGGAGTACGCGGAGCCGGCGCCCGCCGATCTCGCCGATGCTCGCCTTCGACTGGCGCTCCCCGACGCGTTCGCCATCTATCCCGCGCAGACGTTCCCGCACAAGAACCACCTCGCCCTCGCCGAAGCCGTCGACGCGGCACGGCGGCGCGGCGTCGCCGTCCATGTCGTCTGTCCCGGCAAGGAGACGGAGCACTTCGACCGCGTCCGGCGCCACGTCCGGAAGCTCGGGCTCGAGGAGTCGATGCGCTTCCTCGGGTACGTCTCGCCGCTCGATCTCCGTTGCCTCTACCGGTTGGCGCGTTTCCTCGTGTTCCCGAGCCTGTTCGAGGGCGGAGGCATGCCCGTGTTCGAGGCGTTCGCCGCGGACGTCCCGGTCGCATGCTCGAACGTGACCTGCCTCCCCCGCCAGGCCGGAGGGGCGGCGCTCCTCTTCGACCCGCGGGACCGCGGCGCGATGGCCGATGCCATGATCCGCATGTGGGAGGACGCCACGCTGCGCGCCGACCTCGTGCAGCGCGGCAGGCAGCGCGTGGAGCGCTTCACCTGGGATCGAACCGCGCGCATCTACCGGGCGCACTACCGACAGATCGCCGGGCGTACGCTCACCGCGGAGGATCGGGCGCTCCTCGATGCGCCCCCCGACACGTGACCGGGCCCGATCGATCCCCCGCTCATCGAGCGCGTTGCGAGGATCCGACCGGCAGGGCCGCGCGCTTCCCGGTCGTCGTCACGTCGCCTTGCGCAGCCCCGTGCGCACCGCGAGCCAGTACGCGTACATCGCGCCGATACCGGTGGTGACGCGGAGCCGGTCGACGAGACCGAGGCCGTTCGCGCGCGCGTGCTCGGCCTTGAAGCGACGGACCTCGCGGATCTGCGGGAGCATCGCGCGCGTCGACTTCGCGTCCGCGTGGAAGGTCATGCACGCGAGCGGCCGCTCCAGGCGCCGGATGCGGCGCGCGCGCGGGAACATCCGCAGCCAGAGCTCGTAGTCGAGCCCATAGTGCAGATCCGTCCGGAGCCCTCCGACCTCGAGGAACAGCCGCCGCCGGAAGAACGTCGCGGGCTGGGAAGGGCCTATCGGCGCGACGAGGAGATCTCGCACGGTCGCGAACGTGCGGTTCCGGTAGGGCCGGATCGGCGTCCCTCCGGCCGAGACGACGAGGCCGTCGCCGTAGACCAGATCGGCCTCGGGGGGCCTCTCGAGCTCGGCCAGCGCAGCCCCGACGCACGCCGGGTCCGGGTAGTAGTCGTCCGAGTTGACCCAGGCGATCACCTCGCCACGCGCCCGGGCGACGGCCTTGTTGACGGCGTCCGCCTGGCCCGCGTCGCGCTCGGAGACCCAGTCGATCCGCTGGCCGTAGCTGGCGAGGATCTCCTGGGTGCCGTCGATCGAGAGCCCGTCCTGGACCAGGATCTCGCCGCCGGCGATCCCCTGGGCGATGCAGCTGTCGAGGCAGCGCCGGATGAACCGCGCCTGGTTCCGGGTCGGGACGACGAACGAGAGCCGCACCGCGCTCACCTACCGCGCGCCACCGGCGCTGTCGAGGTGGCCGACGCCGGTGGCGCCCGGCCTCGCCGGAGCGCGGAGGACGTCGTACGTCCGGCGCGCGCACTCCGTCCAAGGCTCCGGAGGGCTGGCGAGCACGGTGGGACCGGGGAGGCGCAGCGCCGCGAGCAGCGCGCCGGGATCGGCGAAGTCGATCTGCCGCTCCGCGGGAACGCCGATTTCGTCGAACACCGGGAGCCGCGAGGTGATCACCTTCTTCCCGAACTCGAGCGCCGCCTCGACGACGGGGATCCCGAAGCCTTCGTACCGCGACGGGAACACCACCGCCTCGGCCCCGGCGAAGACGCGCCGCAGCTCGGGGTAAGGGAGGTAACCGAGGTGGACCACGTCCTTCCCGACCCCGAGGTCGCGGGCGAGGCGCGCGAGCCCCTTCCACGTCGGCGTCTGCATGCCCGTGAGCACGAGCTTCGCGTCCAGATCCCCGCGCCGGCGGAGCGCCGCGTAGGAGCGGATGAGCTCGGCGTGGTTCTTGTGAGCGAAGGTCGCGGCCGGGTAGAGCAGGTACGCGCCGGAGACCCGGTCGGTGGGGACCACGTCCGACGCTCCGCGTCCGTCGTAGCCGAGCGGGATCGCCGTCACGCGTTCCGGCGGGATCCCGCAGCGCCCGATGAGGGTCCTGCGCGTGAAGTGGGAGATGGCGACGAGGTGGTCCGCGCGCGCCATGCTGGCCGGGTAGATCGCGCGCCGGTAGAGGCGCTCGAGGAGCGGGACCTGCTCGGGATGGAACAGGTGCTGGACGTCCACGGCCGTCATCACCACCCTGCCCGGCGCACGCTTCGGGAAGATCGATTGCTGCGGGAAGAGGACCACGTCCGCGCCGACCCCGCGGAACACGCGTTCGACGCCGAGCGCGCGATAGGGCGTGAAGGCCTCGAGGATCCGCTCGGCGACGATGCGCCGCGCCGAGCGATCGACCATGACGCGCTCCCATCCGGGCGTGTCGAGCGCTGCGGCCACCTCCCGGTCCATGATCGCGACGAGGGAGTCGCCCGGCTCAGCGACCCGGGGCAGCTCGGCGACGAGCTTTCGCACGTACGTCTCCGCGCCGCCGACGCGCCCCGGGCGCAGGTTGAGGAGGCTGATGGCGAGCCTCACGCGCCGACCTGTTCTGGGAGGATCACGAGCCGAAGGCCTTGAGCAGCCGGTAGGCGCCCACGATCTGCGCGGTGCGAAGCCGCTTGTGCGCGCGCAGGAGCGCGCCGGGCGGCGCATGCCGCCGGAACGCCTCCTCGTCCTCCTGGAACTGGCGCTCGAACGACGACCCGCTCTTCGACGTCGCGTACCATCGGAACGCGGCGATCCGATCGGCGAGGTAGGCCGGTTCGCCGAGCTCGGAGAGCCTGAGCCAGTACTCGTAGTCGAAGCTGTAGCGCATCGACTCGTCGAGGTAGCCGATCCGCTGCATCGCGCTTCGGCGCCAGAAGACCGTCATCTGCGACACGTAGTTCTCGACGAGGAGGCTTCGCCGGCTGTAGTGGCGGCAACGGAAGTTCTTGTACGCGCTCACCCAGCGCCTGATGGGGCGGTCGTGCTCGTCCACGATCTCGCAGCGCCCGTGGAGCCACACGAGATCGGGGCGGGCGCGGAACGCATCCGCAACGCGCGCCAGCGCGCCGGGGTAGAGCAGGTCGTCGCTGTTGAGCCAGCCGACGACGTCGCCGCGCGCGGCGCGGAGCCCCTTGTTGATCGCGTCCGCCTGGCCGCCGTCCTGCTCGACCACGAGGCGAAGCCTGCCCTCGTACCGGCGAAGCACGTCGAGCGTGCCGTCGGAGCTGCCACCGTCCTGGACGAGGTACTCGAGAGCGAAGTCCCCTCGCTGATCGAGCACGCTGCGGACGGTGCGCTCGATGAACGCGCCCTGGTTGAGCGACGGCGTCACGATGGAGATCTGGAGGCGGTCCGTCATCGCCGAGCGGCCAGGGGGTCCCGGTGGTCCTCGACCGGCGGCGGGCTCGCCCCGCGGCCGGCGGAAGCCCCGGCGGCGCGCAGGGCCTCCACCTCGGCGCGGAGCAACGCGCACTCCTGCGCGAGTCGCCGGACGCGCGCCGTGTTGGTCGACACCGAGATCGTCACGGCCAGGACGTTCACGGCGAGATAGAGGAGACCCGCGCCGAACAGCGCGTTGGCCGGCAACAGGATGCCCACCAGGTGGGCGGCGTCGGAGAGCAGCCGCGGGAACGCGGTCACCACGATGGCGGCGAGCGTGGTGAGGAGCCAGATGAGGGCCTCGCGCAGGTGAAGCCGCTGCGTCCGGATGAGCCAGATCACCCATCCGCTGAACACGAGCAGCACCGCCAGCGAGAGGAGCTGGATGGGCAGTGGCAGGATCGTCTGCTGCATCATCGGGTCGCTCCGTCCGCGGTCAGGGCCTCGTTGCGCGGCGGGAGCAAGACGAGCGCGAGGGAAACCTTGACGAGGTAGTACAGCGTCCGCGCCGCGGTGATGGAGGATGCGCCGTGCGCGCGCTCGTTCATGAGGACGGGGACCTCCGCGATGCGCAGTCCCGCCCGCCGCGCCAGCGCGACCGCCTCGGGCTCGGGGTAGTCGGACGGGTAGTAGCGGGCGAACAGCTCCAGCGCCTCGCGGTTCGCGGCACGGAACCCGCTCGTGGGATCGGTCACGCGCGCGCCGCAGCGAAGCCGCAGGAACCAGGACAGATACGTGATCCCGGCGCGCCGGATCGTCGTCGACCGGTACCCCCCGTCCGACAGGAAGCGCGAGCCGATGACGAAGTCGGCCTTGCCTTCGCGGATGGGACCGAGCAGGGCGTCGATGTACGCGGGGTCGTGCTGTCCGTCGCCGTCGATCTGCACCGCGACGTCGTACTCGTGCTCCCATGCCCAGAGGTAACCCGCCTGCACCGCACCACCGATCCCCAGGTTCATGGACAGCCGGAGCACCTTCCAGCCGAGGGAGGCGGCCACCGCAGCCGTCAGGTCCGTACTGCCGTCGTCCACGACGCATACGTCGTCGACGCTTCCGCGGGCGCGCAGGGCCTCCGCGAGGCGTGGCAGGTTCCGCGCCTCGTTGTAGGCGGGAACGATCGCAGCGACACGCATGTACGCCCCGGAGTCTACCACGCGCTTCGTGGGCGTCGCAGTGCGCTACTTCCTGCCGACGACCTCGCGCGCGTCCTCGTTGTTCGGATCCTTCCGCAGCGCCGCCTCGGCCGAGGCCGAGGCCGCCTGCGCCCGGCCGGCCGCCTGGTGGACCTTGGCGAGCACGCCCAGCGCGGCCGCCTCGCCGGCCGTCAGCCGCTCCGCGCGCGAGGCATCCGCGAGCGCCTCGGGGTCGCGTCCCAGCCGCGCCAGGATGAGGGCGCGGTTCTCGAGGGCGAGCGGCGAGCCGGGGTCGCGCCGGATGGCCTCGTCGAGGGCGGCCAGCGCCGCCGCCGTGTCGCCGGCCGCGTCGCGCAAGATCGCGATCTCCACCCGCGCGTCCGTGAGATCCGGCCTGAGCCGCAGGGCGGACTGGTAGGCGCGCTCGGCCTCCGCGTGGCGCTTCTGCCGCCGCAGCGCGATGCCGAGGTTGTAGAAGACCTGGGGGTGGGGACCGGCTCTCGAGAGTGCCGTCAGGTACCAGCGCTCGGCGTCCTCCGGCCGGCCCAGATCGAGCGCGAGGTTGCCGAGGTCGACGTAGGGCGCCGGGTTGGCCGGGTCGAGCTCGATGGCGCGGCGGAGCACCTGCTCCCCCTCCGCGTAGCGCTTCTCCGACACGAGGTGGTTTCCGGCCGCGAACAGCGAGCGCGCGAACCGGGGACCGACCGACACGGGATCGAGGTAGAGGGCCAGTGGATCGTGCCACTGCGCGTTTCGGACGGCCGTGCCCACGCCGAGGAGCACCAGGACCGGCGCGGCCACCGCCCACGCGGCGAAGGTTGGCGCGCGGAGCCAGCGAACCGCGGAGGCCGCGGCGAGGAGCAGGATCCCGATCGAGGCGAAGTAGAGGCGGTGCTCGAAGACGAGGTCGATGGGGAGCACGGACTGCTCGATGGCGAGCGCGAGGAGGAACCACCCCAGCGCCAGCGAGACGAGGGGCGCGCGCCGCACGCTCGAGAGGGTGAGCGCGACGAGACCGCCGAGCCCCGCGAGGCCGAGGGCCGTGGAGGGGGGCGCGAAGAGCCCGGTCGACGCTGCGTAGGCGTAGTCCACGTGGAGCCGGCCGGGGAGGGGCAGGGCCAGGAGGGACAAATAGTGAAAGAGGATCCGCCCCTGCGAGAGCAGGCGATGGGAGGCCGGGATGTCTATGTCCGCGCGCGCGGCACGGTAGTCCCCGGCGTAGGTCCACGCCAGCGCGGCCGCGATCCCCGCGAGCAGGACGGCCGCCGCCGCCCACGGTTTCCAGCGCCTCGCGATCTCGCCGGCGAGCCCCGGGTCGAGCACCCACTCCAGGAAGAGCACAAGCGCCGGGAGGATGGCGAAATTCTCCTTGCACGCGACGGCGAGGTACGCGGCCCCCACCGCCGCGGCGGCGAGGGCGAGCCTGCGCGCGCCGCCTGCGCTCCTCGCCGCGAGCCACAGCGCGACGGAGGCGAGGGCGAACGCGGTCCCGAGCGAGGTCATGCGCTGGACCACGTACGTCACCGCCTGCGTGTGGACGGGGTGGAGCGCGAAGAGCAGGCCGGCGATCGTGGCCGTCCGCCGGCGGGCCCGCACGTCCTCGAATCGAAGCGCTGCGAGGAGCTGCCTCGCTACCAGCGCGACGAGGAGCGCGTTGCCGGCGTGGAGGGCCCAGTTGACGAGGTGGTAGCCGAAGGGCCGGAGCCCGTGGACCGCGTGGTTCGCGGCGAACGTCGCGTACGGGAGCCAGCGATGGAAGGGGAACCCGCTCGCCGCCCGGGAGAGCTGCTCCAGGGAGAGCTCGGGGGCGTGGACGGCCGGGTTGTCCGAGATGAGGACGAGGTCGTCGAACTGGAGCGGGACGTCGAAGCTGTTCCAGTAGGCCGCGAGCGCAGCGGCGACGAGGAGCGACGCCTGCGCGGCCGGGGCGGCCCATCGTCCGCGGGGCCCGCTCGGCTCCGTGCCTTCCGCCATCGCCCCTGCTTCGTAGCACGGCGCGTCCCGGCCGCGGAAGCCGGGCCCGGCCTACGCCTGCACCGTCCCCACGCCCTTCTTGCGATCCCGCTCCAGCTTGTACCGCGCGTTCTGATCGAGCGCCTTCTTGCGCAGCCGGATCGACCTCGGCGTCACCTCCACGAGCTCGTCCTCCGCGATCCACTCGAGCGCGATCTCGAGCGACATGTCCCGCGGCGGCGTGAGGATGATGTTCTCGTCCCTCCCCGCCGCGCGGATGTTGGTGAGCTTCTTCTCCTTGCAGATGTTGAACTCGAGGTCGTTCTCGTGGGAGTGCTCGCCCACGACCATGCCGGAGTAGACGCGGTCGCCCGGCTTCACGAAGAGCGCCCCGCGCTCCTGGCCGTAGAAGCAGGCGTAGGCGACCACGTCGCCCTCGCGGTCGGAGACGATGGCGCCCGTGGTGCGCTTCTCGATGCGCCCCTGCCACGGCTCGTACCCGTCGAACTGCGAGGACATGATCCCCTCGCCGCGCGTGAGCGTGAGGAACTCGGAGCGGAAGCCGATGAGACCGCGCGCCGGCACCCGGAACTGGAGGCGCGTGCGGCCCGAGCCGAGCTGCTGCATGTCCACCATGCGGCCCTTGCGCTGTCCCATGGACTGCGTCACGCCGCCCACGCCGTCGTCGGGCAGGTCGCACACGAGCAGCTCCATCGGCTCGTGGATCTCGCCGCCCACCGTCTTCAGCACCGGCTCGGGGTTCGAGACCGTGAGCTCGTACCCCTCGCGCCGCATGTTCTCGACGATGACGGCGAGCTGGAGCTCTCCGCGCCCCACCACCTTGAAGGCGTCGGGCGTGTCGGTCTCCTCCACGCGGATGGAGACGTTCTTGTACGCCTCGCGGAAGAGCCGCTCGCGCAGGTTCCGGCTCGTGATGTACTTCCCCTCCTTCCCCGCGAACGGGCCGTCGTTCACGCGGAAGACCATCGACATGGTCGGCTCTTCCACGCTGATGCGGGGGAGGGCGGCCGGCGCGAAGGGATCCGAGATGGTGTCGCCGATGCCGATCTCCTCGGCGCCGGCGACGCACACGATCTCGCCGGGCCCGGCGTCCTTCACCTCGACGCGCTTCAGGCCGTCGTAGACGTAGAGCCGGACCACCTTGGCCGGAACCACGCGGCCGCCCTCGCGCACGACCGCGATGTTCTCGGCCTCGTGCAGGACCCCCGAGGTGATGCGGCCGATGGCGAGGCGCCCGACGTAGTCATCGTAGTCGAGGTTGTCGACGAGCATGCGGAGCCGCTCGCCCTCCGCGGCGGGGGGCGGGGGCACGTGCGAGAGGATGGCGTCGAAGAGCGGCTGCAGCGAGTCGGCCTTGAAGGCGCCCTCCACGGTGTGCGCCGCCCGGCCCTCGCGGGCGATGGCGTAGATCACCGGGAAGTCGATCTGGTGCTCGTTCGCGCCAAGGTCGATGTAGAGCGAGTAGACGAGGTCCAGGACCTCCTTCGCCCGCGCGTCCTGGCGGTCGACCTTGTTCACGACGAGGACGGAGGGGAGGCCGAGCGAGAGCGCCTTCGAGAGCACGAACCGCGTCTGCGGCAGGGGGCCCTCGGCGGCGTCCACGAGGAGGAGCACGCCGTCGACGAGGCGCAGCGCCCGCTCCACCTCTCCGCCGAAGTCTGCGTGCCCCGGGGTGTCGACGATGTTGATCTTCACGCCGCGGTAGGTGACGGCGGTGTTCTTCGCGAGGATGGTGATCCCCTTCTCGCGCTCGAGGTCGTTCGAGTCCATCACGCGCTCGACCAGCTGCTCGTTCGCGCGGAAGACGCCGGCCTGCCGCAGCATGAAATCGACGAGGGTGGTCTTGCCGTGGTCGACGTGTGCGACGATGGCGACGTTGCGGATCTGCTCGCGGGGGATCATGGACGGGTCTCTCGAAACGTAAAAGGCCGTAACGTATAGTCCTTTTCAGGCCCTTGCCGCAAGCAAAAGGGGACGCGTCAAAGTGGGAAGGCGCGCCCCCCGTGTTACGATGAGCGAGGATCTCGATTGGCGAGGTGCGGCGCCACCGATGTCGCACGTCATCCTCTTCGTGGACGACGAGCCCGAGGTGCTCGAGCTGCTCCGGCGCACCTTCACTGCGGCCGACGGGTACGACGCCGTCACCTCCCAGAGCGGCGAGGAGGCCCTGGGCGTCCTCGCCCGGCGCGAGGTGGACCTCCTCGTCACCGACCAGCGCATGCCCGGGATGTCCGGGGTGGAGCTCCTGGAGAAGGCCCGCCGCCTCCAGCCCGACCTCTGCGCCATCCTCCTCACGGCCTATACCGATCCCCGGGACATCGTCGACGCCATCAACCGCGGCGAGGTCTATCGCTACATCGTGAAGCCCTGGGAGAGCGCCGACCTGCGCCAGACCGTGGTGCGGGCGCTCGAGCAGGTCTATTTGAAGAAGGAGCGCGCGCGCCTCCTCGCCGACGCGGAGCGAAGGCTCGTCGCGCTCGAGGCGGCCTCGGAGATCGCGCGCGAGGTCGGCGCCGCCGACGGGCACGCCCGGCTCCTCGAGCGCGTCGTCGAGCGGCTCCCGCGCATCGTGCCCTGCGACGTCGCCGCGGCGCTCCTCGCCCCCCCGGGCGAGGTGCCCACCCTCATCATCCGGCCGGTGGCGGACCTCGGCGAAGGTGCGCTGCTGCAAGTGAAGGAGGACGCCCTCGCCGCGCATCGCGAGCGCGCGGGCGCCCCGGTGGACGAGGCAACGCTCCGGGTGAGCGTCTCCGGGCGCGGGGAGGGGCGCCGGCCCGTCGCCTTCGCCTCGCGCCTCACCCTGCCCGTGCAGCTCGACGGCGCACCCGCGGGCGTCGTCCTCGTGGAGAGCGCGGCCGCCGAGGCGTTCGGGGAGGGCGACGCGAGGGTCCTCGACGTCCTCGTGAACGAGGTGGCGGACGCCTTCCACGCCCTCACGCTCCGCATGGCGGGCGAGCGCGAGCGCATCGAGCGCGTGGTGCAGTGCATGGCCGACGGCCTCCTGTACGCCGCGACGGGCTCCGACGAGATCGTCGCGAACCCGGCGGCGCGCCGGCTGCTCGGGGCGCCCATGGAAGGCCCCCTCGCGGCCGCCTGGCTGAAGGACGTGCTCGGCTTCTACCCCTTCGATCTCGTCCGCGGCCACGTGGCCGACCGCGGCGGCGCCTACGTCGTCGAGGAGGTGCGCATCGGCGATCGCACCCTCGCCTCGACGGTGTCGCCGGTGATCGAGGGGGCCGGCCGGCTCGCCGGCGTCGCCGTCGCCCTCCGGGACGTCACCGAGCAGAAGCAGCTCGAGGCGCGCAAGGAGGAGTTCGTGCAGGTGGTGAGCCACGAGCTGCGCACGCCGCTCACCTCCATCACCGGGGCCCTCGATCTCGTGCTGGGAGGGCTCGCCGGCGACATCGCGCCGAAGCAGGCCCGCTACCTCAAGATGGCGCGGGACTCGTCCGAGAAGCTGAACGGGATGGTGGACGACCTGCTCGACGTGGCCCGGCTGGCGAAGGGCAAGCTCGAGATGCAGCCGGCCCTCGTGTTCCTGGACGAGCTCGTCCGGACCGCCGCGGAGCGCTACCAGCCGGCCGCCTCGGAGCGCGGCCAGGAGCTCGACGTGGCCGCGGGCGCGCCGGTGCGCATCGTCGCGGACGCGACGCGGCTCGGGCAGGTCCTCGCGAACCTCCTCACGAACGCCGTCAAGTTCACGCCGGACAACGGCGTCATCCGCCTGCGCGTGCTCCACTCGCCCGCGCTGCCCCGCCTCGCCGGCGTCACGGTGTGGAACTCGGGCGAGGGGATCCCCGAGGCCGATCTCGAGCGCATCTTCGACAAGTTCGAGCAGTCGCGGAGCGAGCGGACGCAGCGCGTGCGCGGCACCGGGCTCGGGCTCGCCATCTCGCGGGGCATCGTCGAGGCCCACGGCGGCGCCATCTGGGCGGAGAGCGGCGAGGGCGACGGGACGCGCTTCGTCGTGGTGCTGCCGGAGGAGCCGCCGGCCGCCGCCGCGGAGCGCCGGCCGGTCGGCCCGGACGGTCCGGTCGCCGTCGTGGTCGACGAGCCGGACTGCGCCGCCCTCGCCTGCGGCGTCCTGCGGGCCGCCGGGATCTCCTGCCACCGGGCCGCCAGCGCCGAGGACGCGCTCACCCTGGCGCGCCGCCACCACCCGCGCCTCGTGGTCTGGGATCCGCTCCTGCCCGCGCTGAAGGGCGTCCCCCTCTCCGAGATCTTGCGGCACGACGCGGACACGCGCCGGGCGGCCGTGCTCGCCTTCTCGGCCCCCGAGGGGCGCGAGAGCGCCTTCCGCGGCGGCGCCGACGAGTTCCTCGCCAAGCCCGCCGCGCCCGTCGCGCTGGCCGAGGCCGCGCTGGCGCTCGTGCGCCGCGGCCGTCCGGCGGGAGCGCGGGTGCTCGTGGTGGACGACGACCCCGCCATCCGCGCCATCTGCGCGGAGGTGCTGCGCGGCCACGGCTACGAGGTCGACGAGGCGGCGAGCTGCGCCGACGCGAGGCGGCAGATCCTCGAGCACCGGCCCGAGCTGGTTCTCGTGGACGTGCAGCTCCCGGACGGCGACGGCTTCTCGCTCCTCGAGGACCTCGCCCCGAGCAAGACGGCGGAGCCCTTCGCCGCGGTGTTCCTCACGGCGCGCGGCGAGGTGGCGGACAAGGTGCGGGGGCTCCGCATCGGCGCCGACGACTACCTCACGAAGCCCTTCGACGCCCAGGAGCTCGTGGCGCGCATCGACGCGGTGCTGCGGCGCCGCGAGGCCGCGCTGCACGCCTCGCCCATGACCCGGCTCCCGGGCGGCCGCGCCATCGATCGGGAGGTCGAGCGCCGCCTCGACGCGGCCGTCCCCTTCGCGCTCTCCTACGCGGACCTCGACAACCTCAAGGCCTACAACGACACCTACGGCTACGCGAAGGCGGACGGCGTCGTCCTCCAGACGGCCGGCATCCTGCGCGACGTCGTCCAGCAGCAGGGCGGCGACGGCGCCTTCCTGGGCCACGTGGGCGGCGACGACTTCGTCTTCCTCACCTGCCCGGAGAAGGCCCGCTCCGTCTGCGCCGAGATCATCGCGGCCTTCGACCGCGTCATCCCGCTCTACTACGACCGCGGCGACCGCGAGCGCGGCTTCATCGAGGCGGCGGACCGATACGGCACGCGACGCCGCTTCCCCATCCTGTCCCTCTCCATCGCCACGGTCGTGGCCTCGAACGGCCGGTTCCGGGACCACGCCGATCTCGCCCGCGTGGCCGCCGAGCTGAAGCAGCGCGCGAAGCGCATCACGGGGAGCGTCCACCTCCTCGACGACGGGAGCGGCGGGAGCCCGGCGTGACGCTGCAGCGCAAGCTGGCGCTCTTCCTCGTGGCGGCCTCCCTCGCCCCGCTGGCGGGCGTCGGGTTCGCGGTGGTGGGGCGGGCCCAGGCCGCGCTCGAGCGCAAGGCCGCCGCCGAGCAGCAGGCCCGCGCCCAGTCCGGCGCCATCGCCATCGCCGCGGAGCTCTCCGAGATCGACCAGGCCCTCCAGGCCCTGGGGGAGACCTGGCGGCCCGACCGGCTCGGCGCGGAGGAGCTGCGCGGGCTCCTCGTCGTGCTCTCGCGCCAGATCCCGTCGACCGACGCCGGCGCCATCGTGGACGCGGAGGGATCCGCTCGCGCCGCGGTGGGCGAGGGGGGCGAGCGGGCCACGCAGGCCTTCGTCGAGGCGGTGCGATCCGCGGCGGGGACGCCGGCGGCGCGCGTGCTGCTCGCCTACGACGATCCGGGCCGCGGCTGGCAGCTCGCGGCGGTGCGCGCGGTTCCGGCGGCGGGCGGCAAGAGCTGGCTCCTCGCCGCGCGGCTCGGGCCGGACGCCGTGCGGCGCA
>DATDDC010000787.1:0-4163 GCA_036523995.1 Anaeromyxobacter sp. | reverse complement strand
CTCGACCCCGACCCCGACCTCGACCCCGACCCCGACCTCGACCCCGACCCCGAGCCCGCCGGGGCCTTTCACATCTTGTGACACATGCTGCAGTCCTCGAAGTTTAACGCGGCCTTGCCGTGGCAGGCGCCGCAGGCGCGGCCCTTCTCCATCGCCGCGTGGGTGACGACCTGGGTCCGCCGCGCGGCGGAGCGGCCGAGGATTCCGAAGAGCCGCGGGTGGCATGCGACGCAGTCGGGCCGCGAGGTGTCCACGTGCTGGTCGTGGTCGAACGTCACGACGCCGGGGCTGTCCGCGGACTGCGGCAGCTCGAGGGCCAGGGGCAGGCGCGGGAGGTCTCCGGCGAGCGCGGTGCCCGCGGCGAGGAGCGCTGCGGCGAGGGCGAGCTTCCACGAGGTCATGGTCCCCTCCGTCCCTAGGTGAGGAAGAACTGCCGGGCGAGCTCGTCCCAGCCGTCGCCGGCGAGGGCGCGCGCGATGCCGTGCACCGGCAGGCCGCCGTCCTGGAGCACCCGCCCCAGCTCGGGAGAGAGCCGCATGGCGATGCGGGACTCCGCCTCCTCCATGTACCGGCGCGCCGGGCCGTCGCTGAGGAGCTGGCGCAGGTTCGCGGCGAGCCTCGGCGGCTTCACCTTGAAGAGCCAGCCGGCACCGTACGGGTCGTCGAGGCCGTCCGGCCGCTCGCGGGCGCCGGCGTTCACGGCGACCACGGTGCCGTCCACCGGCGCGAGCATGGAGACGTCCTTGTCGCCGTCGCCGATGGTGAAGGCCGGCTCCCCCTGCGCCACCCGGTCGCCGAGCGAGGGCGGCCCGACCTTGGCGACGCCCACGAGCTTGTGCGCGAAGTCGTCCGCGCCCACCGCCACGAGCCCGTCGGGCTCGAGGCGCGCCCAGGTGTGGCCCGGGTGCAGGTGGATGCCGGCGGGGACCTGGAACCAGGTCGGCCCTGCCGAGGCCTTCCGGGCCGGGGGAGCCGGCGTGCGCTCCACGCCCGCCCGCGGGGCCGCCCTGGCGGCCGCCGCGGCGCGGGCCTCCTTCCGCCCCCCCTGCACGTAGCGCCAGAACGGGATGAAGAGGAGCAGGTAGCCGATGGCGAGGCCGTACTCGAGGAGCTTGGCCGGGTAGATGGACAGGAAGTCGTGGCCCATGGCGTCCTCCCTCAGTGCCCTTCCGCGAAGCGCGGATCCTCGCGGAGGATGGGCATGCGGTTCACGATCCAGCGGAACAGCAGGACGCCGATGGTGACGAGCGTGAGGGAGACCATGATCTCCATCCAGCTCGGCACGTAGCGGACCGGCTGCCGCCAGTTGTAGGCGATGACCGAGACGTTGAGCCGGTTCAGGACGATCCCCAGCACCCCGATCACCGCCGCGATCTGCACGAGCTTCACCTTCCCGTGCCGCGAGCCGTACGCGAACATCATCGACGGCACGAGGACGAAGCCGAGGATCTCGACGAGGAACCAGGCGCCCCAGCCGGTGGCGAGGTAGCCCCAGGCGTGCCCGTCGATGACGCCCTGCAGCTTCAGGAAGAAGTAGGCGAACATCACGAGTGCGGCGGCCTTGCCGAGCCCGAGCTGGAGCCGGTCCGCGTCGATGTGCTGCCCCTCGAACTGCTTGTGGAAGACCTTGTGCGAGAGGGTCGACTCGAAGATCACCATGCAGAGGCCGGCGATCACGGCCGAGATGAAGAAGAAGATGAAGATGTACGACGAGTACCAGAGCGGGTGGAGCTTCGTGGGCGCGAGCAGGAAGAGCGACCCGAGCGCGCTCTGGTGCATGGTCGAGAACATCACCGAGAGCACGGTGAGCCCGATGAGCGCCTTCTTCATGACGCCGTGGAGCTTCTTCCAGCCGAGCCACTCGAAGAAGGGCACCGTGAACTCGAGGAAGAGCACCGTCGTGTAGCACAGCACGCACCAGGCGACCTCGAAGAGCGCCGAGGCGGTCCCGTAGTTGAAGGGGAAGACCGCCATGTTCCAGGGCCGGCCCAGGTCGGCGATGAGGCCGATGACGGCCATGACGTAGCCGAGGAAGGCGGTGAGGATCGCCGGCCGCTCGATGGGGTGGTACTCCTTCAGCCCGAAGATCTGGACGGTCGCTCCCACGGTGAACCCGCCCGCCGCGAGGACGATGCCGGTCATCATGTCGAAGCCGATCCAGAGGCCCCAGGGCGAGGTCTGCGACAGGTTGGTGGTGGCGCCCAGGCCGGCCGCGAACCGGTAGACGAGGATGGGGATCCCGATCGCCAGGATGACCGCGGCCACGGCGTTGAAGGGCGTCACGCACGAGCGGACGTACTCGCGCCCGCTCATGCCGAGCAGGATCTTCTCGCGGAAGAAGCCGGGGGGCGCCGCGAGGGCGGTCGCGCTAGCCATGGGTCTCCTCCTTCTTCGGCGCCGCGTCCTCGCCGTTCTCGCGCCGCCTCGTGAACGCGTAGATCCCCATGAGCAGCGGGGGCCAGAGGGTCATGACGAACGGCGGGGCGCCCAGCGCGCCGGCGACGAGCCCGGGGTACTTCTCGTCGGGCATGCCGGTGCGGAGCTCGAGCTTCTCGAAGGGGACGTCGCCGATGTAGAGCCAGCTCGTGCCGCCCGCCTCGTGCTCGCCGTACACGTGGTGGAGGTAGCGGTCGGGGTTCGTGTAGATGCGCGTCTTCGCCATCTCGAGCAGCTCGCCGCGGCGGCCGAAGGTGAGCGCGCCGGACGGGCAGACCTCGGCGCAGGCGGGCCCGAGGCCCGCCGCCTGCCGGTGCGCGCAGAAGGTGCACTTGCGCACGCGCGGGGCGTTCGAGCCGTACTCGTACTTCGGGATCTCGAACGGGCACGCGATCATGCAGTAGCGGCAGCCCAGGCAGTTCGTCGGGTCGTAGGTGACCGGCCCCTCGGGCTTCCTGTCCATGGCCCGCACCGGGCAGGCCGAGGCGCAGGCCGGCGCGATGCAGTGCATGCACTGGCGCTTCGCGAAGCGCTTCGTCCCCTCGGCCCGGTTCACCACGGTGAACGCGGTCGGGGACGTCTCGCGCCGCTTCGAGAAGACGTCGTCGCCCTCCGGCGGCGGCGGGTTCCCGTTCGCCTCCGCGCAGGCCGCCTCGCAGGCGCGGCAGCCGACGCACAGGGTCGTGTCGACGAGGACGCCCGGCGAGTCCGTCGCTCCCTCGGGCGCATCGGCCGACGCGCGGGCCGCGCCGGCCGACGCCACCCCTGCACCGATGGCCGCGATCTCGAGGAAGCCTCTCCGCGTGATCTTCATGTCCGGCTCCCTACCTCGCGGCGACGAGGTTCAACGTTCCGATGACGGCGACTCCAAGCAGCGCGAGCACGAAGGCGAGCATCATGGCGTCGCTCCTTTCGGTCCTGCGGGGTTGTGGAGGTCGTCCTCGGAGGCCGAGCGCTCTGCGCGGTCGAGCGCCTCGCGGTAGAGGGGGCACTCGCGGTACTCCCCCTCGCAGGTGCTCGCGGTCGTGACCTGGTCGACGGGTACCGGCTTCTTCACCGGGTAGGCGCGGCAGAACACCATCGACACTTCCTTCAGGTAGGGGCAGGTCATGCCAGCCTCCTCATCCACCTGCATCGCAAGCGGGGGGCCACGACCGCCGCCGGGCCCGAGAGGACGCCGATGGGCTGCGTTCACGGATGGTTGGGCCGGGGCGCGCCCGCGCGCGCGGCTCGCGCGCGCCGCTGCGCGGGCCCGGACCGTCGAGAAGCTCCACGCCCCGCCCGAAGGGGCGGCGCGCGTCCTCCCGCGATCACGTGGGCTTGTCCGGGATCCTTCCGGGCGTGGGGGCTTCCTCGACGGCCGTCGAGGAACTCAACGGGGCGATCGCTACCGTGCGCCCTGCGGCTCGTGCGGCGTCTCGGCCGGCTCGCCGTCCCTGCGGATGCCGTACTTGCGCATCTTGTTGTAGAGGGTCACCCGATCGATCCCCAGGATGCGCGCAGACTGCGAGACGTTCCCGCCCGTGAAGGCGAGCACGGCGGCGACGTGCCGCTTCTCGATCTCCTCGAGCGACGCCAGGGCGCCGGGCCTGGGCGGCGCCTCCGCCCGGGACGGCAGCCCCAGATCGGCGAGCTGGATCACCGGGCCGGTGGCCACCACCGCGCCGCGCTCCAGCACGTTCCGGAGCTCGCGCACGTTGCCGGGCCACTCGTGCGCCATGAGCGCG
>DATDDC010000786.1:0-8803 GCA_036523995.1 Anaeromyxobacter sp. | reverse complement strand
GAGGCGGCCAACAACGCCGCCTGCGGCGGCGGGATGGTGCCGCTGCTCTCGCTGGGACTGCCGTCGACGCCGTCGACCGCCGTCCTGCTGAGCGGAATGCTCATCATGGGGGTCACGCCAGGCCCCTTCCTCCTCAGGGACCACCCGTCGGTGTTCTGGGGCGTGATGGGGAGCCTCTACGTCGGGAACGTGATGCTCCTCGTCCTGAACCTGCCGCTCGTCGGGATCTTCGCGCGCGTCGCGACGATCCCGTCGCGGTTCCTGATGCCGGCGGTCCTGGTGCTCTGCATCGTGGGGGCCTTCGGCGACAACAACAACGTCTTCGACGTCTGGGTGATGCTGGCCGCGGGCCTGGCCGGGTTCGCCATGCGCCGCCTCGGCTACGAGCCCGCCCCGCTCGTGCTCGGCCTCGTGCTCGGACCCATCATGGAGCGCTCGCTCCTGCAGGCGCTCATCATGGGCCGGGGGGAGATCGGCAGCCTGGCCCAGTCGCGGCTCTCGGCCCTGCTCCTGCTCGGCGCGCTCCTCTGCGCGCTCCTGCCGCTCGCTTCCGCCGTGTGGGGTCGGCTGAGGCCGGGCGCCGCGGGCCCGCGCACTCGCACGACCGCGTGACGCGCGCGCGTGCGATGGGGTTGACGGCGCCCCAGGGGTTCCCGGGCAGCGACGTCCGAGCACGGAAGCCCTGTGATCGCGGCACGATAGCCGCCCGCCCCGTGGCGTGGACGCTGCACCAGGATCCCAAGCATGGAGCGGGTGCGCGATTGGGTCGCGGGACTCTCGCTGCGGACCCAGCTCGCGCTCGCGTTCGCGGTGCTCGCGACCGTCGTCGCGCTGGCTCCGGCCATCTACCTCCCGCGCGCGCTCGGCGAGCAGTCGCGGCGCTGGGCGGAGCGCCGCTGCCTCGACGTGGCGAGGGCCGTGGCGGGCGCGACGGAGGCGCCGCTCGACTTCGAGGACAGGAGGACGGCGGCCGAGGTGCTGGCGAGCCTCGATTCGACGAAGGGCGCCGCGTACGCCGCGCTCCTCCGGCCGGACGGGACCGTCCTCGCGAGCTGGCGGCATCCGCCCGCCGGCAGCCCTGCGCCGCCGAGCCGGGACGGCGCCATCGTCTACGGCGCGGGGATGCTGCACGTCCGCGTCGAGGTGCAGGTCCGCTCCGGCGGGGCCGGCGCGCTCGTCGTCGGGTTCACGCTCGACGAGCTCGCCGAGCGGAGGCTGGAGGCGCAGTATCTCGTCCTCCGCACCTCGCTCCTCGTCCTCGCCGTCACGCTCGCCCTCGGCTTCGGGATCGGCGGGCTCCTGCTGAAGCCGCTGCAGCGGGTGACGGCGCTGGCCGCGCGCATCGCGCGCGGGGACGAGTCGGCCGCCCTCGACCTCGGGGACGTGGGGCGAAGCGACGAGCCCGGACAGGTGGCGGAGGCGCTCGGGGCGGTGGTGGAGCGCCTGCGGCGCCTCAACGCCTCGCTGGAGGAGCGCGTCGAGGAGCGCACGCGGGACCTCGAGGCCGCGAACGCGCAGCTCGCGGCCCGGCTCGCCGAGCTCAAGCAGACGCAGGCCCAGCTCGTCGTCGCGGACCGGCGCCTCTCCCTGGGGCGGCTCGCCGCCGGCGCGGCCCACGAGATCAACAACCCGCTCGCCTACCTCGGGTCGAACGTCCGCTGGGTCGCGGACGAGCTCGGCGCCGTCGGCCAGGCCCTCGAGTCCGGGACGCGCGAGGAGCGGGCGCGCGCGCGGGAGACCGTGGCGGACATGCTGGAGGCGCTGCAGCAAGCGCACGACGGCGCCGACCGCATCGCCCACATCGTCCGCGGCCTCAAGACCTTCTCGTACGGTGACGAGGACGAGCGCGCGCCGATCGAGCTGTCGAAGGCCATGGACGTCGCCATCGACATCGCGAACCACGAGCTCAAGCACCGCGCCCGCGTCGAGCGCCGCTACGAGCCCGCGCCGCGCGTGAACGCGAACGCGGTCCGCCTCGCCCAGGTGTTCGTGAACCTGCTCGTGAACGCGGCCCACGCCATTCCCGAGGGCGCCGCGAACCGGAACGTGGTCCGCGCGGCGGTCGGCACGAACGACCAGGGGGAGGCCTTCGCCGAGGTCTCGGACACCGGCTCGGGGATCCCGCCGGAGATCGTGGAGCGGCTCTTCGAGCCGTTCTTCACGACGAAGCCCGTGGGCCAGGGCACGGGCCTTGGGCTCTCCATCTCGCAGGGCATCGTCACGGCGCTGGGCGGGCGGATCACCGTGTCGAGCGAGCTCGGCAAGGGGTCCACCTTCCGCGTCACGCTGCCCGTCCCCCTCGAGCCGGCCACGCCGACGCCGCCGCCCGCGCCCACGCCCCCGCCCCGGCGCCGCGGGCGCGTGCTCGTCATCGACGACGAGCCGCTCGTGGGGGCCGCGGTCCGCCGGACCCTCGCGAGTGAGCACGACGTGGAGGTCGTGACGACCGGCCAGGAGGCGCTCGACCGGGTGCGGAGCGGCGAGCGCTTCGACGTCATCCTGTGCGACCTCGTCATGCCGTGCATGACGGGGGTCCAGCTCGCGGCCGAGCTGGAGCAGATCGATCCGTCGGCGGCCCAGGCGCTCCTCTTCATGACGGGAGGCGCATTCACCGAGACGACCCAGCGCTTCACCGAGGCGAACGCGTCCCGCGTGCTCGAGAAGCCGCTCGATTCCGAGCTCCTCCGGCGCCACCTCCATGAGCGGCTCTCGACCTGATCGGCGCCTCCGCCTCGCCGCGCTCGCGCTCGGCGTCCTCCTCGCGGCCCCTCCGCCGGCCCGCGGGTACGAGGCGCTGCCGCCGCGGGTCCAGGCCTCGCTCTTCAAGCGCATCTTCGCCTACGACCCCGTGCTCCGCGCGAAGCCGCGCCTCAGCGTGCTGGTCCTCCACGGCCGCCTGACGGCGGCGCACGCGGGAGAGCTCGTGGAGGCGTTCGAGGCGGAGGGCCTCGCCGTGGCGCAGTGCGAGATCGGCAAGGCCCCCGCGGCCCTGGACGACGCCACCGTGCTGTACGTGCTCCCGGACGTCCCCGTGAACCTCGTCGCCGAGCTCGCCCGGAGCCGCCGCCTCCTCACCGTCTCCGGCGACGCCGAGGCGGCCGAGCGCGGCCACGTCTCGGTCGCCCTGCGCCGGACGGCGGGCGGGCAGCCGGAGATCGTGGTGCACCTCCCGCGGCTCGCCTCCGAGGGGCACGAGCTCTCCGCGCGCCTCCTGAAGCTCGCCACCGTGGTTCCGTGACCCCGCTCAGCGCCCCGTCTCGTCGAGCAGCACCGAGAGCTCGGCCATCCACAGCGCGGCCATGGTGTGGCTCCCGTGGCCCCGCGTCCTCTCGGAGAGCGGCAGCACGAGCGCGCGGCCGCGGCGCACCCGCTTCACCTCGCGCTCCAGGATGCCGAGCTCGGGCGGGTTGATGAGGTCGTCGGCGGTGTTGATGGCGAGGAGCGGGGCACGGATCTTCTCGAGGCCGGGGCCGGGATCGTAGTCGGCGGAGGCCTCGAGCGCGTAGAGGACGTCGTTGGCGTCGCCCGCCTCGAGGTACCTCGAGACGTAGGCGTCGATGACCGCGTCCGCCTTCTCCCGCGTGTCCGCCTCCTTCTGGCGGAGCACGGGGTTGCTGCCCATGAGCCAGAGCATCTGCGCGGCGGTGCGGAGCGAGGGCGGCTGGGCCCTGTACTCGCCGCCCTGCCAGGCGGGGTCGTTGCGGATGGCGTCGATGATCGTCCGCCGCCAGATGCGGTTCCGCCCGGAGATCTGGGTGGGGAGGCTCGCCAGCGGCAGGAGCGCGTCCATCATCTCCGGATAGCGCTCTCCCCAGAGCCAGGTGTGCATCCCGCCCATGGAGGTGCCCATGACGAGGCGGAGGTGCGTCACGCCGAGCCCCTCCACGAGGAGCCGCCGCTGCGCCTCGATCATGTCGAGGTAGCCGTAGCGCGGGAAGCGCGCGCGGAGCCCGTCGCTGGGCTTGCTGGAGCGGCCGTGGCCGATGCCGTCCGGCAGGATGACGTAGAAGCGCGCTGCGTCGAGCGGCTGGCCCGGGCCGAAGAGCTCCCCGGCGAACTCGGGCCGGATGAACTGGGCCCCGCTGCCGGTGGTGCCGTGGGTGACGAGGACGGCGTTCCGGACGACGCCCTTCGCGTCGCGCCTGGGCGTGCCCACGGTCCGGTAGTGGATGCGGAGCTGGGCGAGCTTCTCGCCCGAGCGGAAGGCGAAGTCCTCGAGGACGACGTCGCCCTCCACCGGCGCCGGGTGCTCGGCGGCGCCGGCGCGGAGCGCGGCGAGGGTGGCGAGGGTGGCGAGGAGGAGCGTCGAGCGACGAGCGGTGCGCATGGGCGAGAGCCAAGCACGCGCGTCCGGGGACGTCACGCGCCCGGGCGCGTCCTTCCCAAGCGGGGCGGCCGCAACGGCGACCTTGCCGCTCGGCCCCCTCCTCGCGCTACGAACGTCCCATGGCTCGAACCGACCGCACCGCCCGCATCGCAGCCTCGATCGCGCGCGCCCAGGGCGTCCCGGACCTCGTCGAGATCCTCGCCGGCCTCGAGGGCAGCGCCCTCGGCTCGGTCCTCCTCGACGTCTCGCGCCGGCGCGCGGCGCGGGTGACGCCGCGCGAGGTCTCCGGCGCGGCGGCGCTCCCGCTCTTCCGGGCGTCGAGCGCGGACGGGAGGCTCTTCCATCGCTTCGACGCGGCCGCCCTGGCCGCCGCGCCCGGGTTCGAGGCGCGAGAGCTCGCGCCCGTCGCGCCCTTCGGCGCCTGCGCGGCGCTCTCCGGGATCGACCAGAACAACGTCCTCACCGCGAGCCGGCGCGCCGAGGTGCTCGCCGATCCGACCCTGGCCCTCGCCCTCGACGCGGCGGCGCGGAGGAAGGATCCGGCCCGGCGGCGCGCGGGCCCGACCCGCCTCTGCGCGAGCGCCCGGCTCGTCCGCATGCAGTCGCTCGCCGGCGCGCCGGCGGAGCTCACGCCGCACTTCCGCCTCTTCGCGCTCGTGACCGCGGGGCGCGACGCGGGAGAGCACCGGTTCGAGACGGAGGCCCTCGCGGAGCACGTCCTCGCCTGGCTCCGCCTGGCGGAACGCCTCCGGCAGGACGGCTTTCGCGTGGGGAGGGCCGAGGTCGAGATCGCGGACGTCGAGGCGGTCTCCGCGCTCTGCCGGGCGCACGGGATCGATCCGTCCGAGGTGCGCGCCCTCGCGGCGGCCCACCGGCTCGGCGCCGCGTCGGAGGCGCTCGCCCGGCGAGGCCTCGCCCTTCCGTCGGAGGTGGAGGACCCGCGCCGCGACCTCGGGCACCTCCACGCGCGGCTGCCGCTCGCAGCGGCGCTGCGGCTCGACCGCGTGCGGGAGCGCGTCTTCCCCGCCCTCCTGGCCGGATTCCCGGGGACGAAGCTCCGCCTCGACCTCTCCCGCCTCGAGGGGCTCGGCTACTACGCCGGCCTGGCGCTGCGCATCCGCCTCGAGGGCCCGGCGGGGCCGCTCCCCGTCATCGACGGCGGCTTCACCGCCTGGACGCAGGCCCTCCTCGCCGATCGCAAGGAGCGCCTCCTCGCGAGCGCCATCGGCTCGGAGATGGTCTGCAAGGCGTACGCGCCCGCCTGAAGAGCGCGGCACCGCGAATCCTGGTAAGAGGGAACCGCTTGCCCACGAAGCCCGCCCCGCGACGCGGCGCGTACGCGTGGTTCCTGCCGGCGACGACGCGCTGGATGGACAACGACGTGTACGGCCACGTCAACAACGCCCACTACTACTCGCTCTTCGACAGCGCCGTGAACCGCTTCCTCATCGAGCGCGGCGGCCTCGACATCCACCGCGGCGACGTCGTCGGCTGGGTCGTGTCCTCGTCGTGCGACTACTTCGCCCCCGTGGCCTACCCGGACGACCTCGAGATCGGCCTGCGGGTCGATCGGCTCGGGAAGAGCTCGGTGAGCTACGGGCTCGCCGTCTTCCGGGCGGGCGACGAGACGGCCCGCGCCGCCGGCGCGGTCGTCCACGTGTTCGTGGACCGGAGGACCTCGCGGCCGACCTCCCTGCCCGAGAGGCTTCGAACGGCGCTGCAGGAGATCGCGACGGTCCGCCAGGGGGCGCCGGGCGCAGGCGAATGACCGGCGCCGGCCGCCCCGCCGCCTTCAGCGAGGGCTCGGGGCGCGCTCGACGGTCACCGGCACGCCGGACAGCGCCGCGTTGCCGGAGAGCACGTCCACGCGGGCATCGTCGGTGAGGTCGTTGAGGCTCGCGCCGGCGTGGGCCCCGGCCACCTCGAGCGAGGCGCCGGCCCGGCCGTGGCCCCATCCGTGCGGGAGGGAGACGACGCCGGGAGCGACCTCGGCGCTGAGCGCCACGGGCACGCGCGCCGCTCCCACGCGCGAGCGCACCTGGGCGACGTCGCCCTCGCGGAGATCGCGCGCGGCGGCGTCGCTCGGGTGGATGAGGAGCGTGCAGCGATCGCGCCCCTTCACGAGGCGTGCGCTGTTGTGCATCCAGGAGTTGTTGCTGCGGAGGTCCCGCCGTCCCACGAGGACGAGGGCGCCCTTCGGCGGCACGGCGTCGAGCGCCGCCTCGAGGCGAGGCAGATCCGCGACCAGCCGCTCCGGCACGAGGTGGATGCACCGGTCCGGCGTGTAGAGCCGCCCGGGAAGCCTGGGCTCGAGGGGCCCGAGATCGATGCCGTGGGGCGCGCGCTCGAGGGCCTTCACCGAGAGGCGGCGCGGGCCGAGGCGGAGCAGGAGATCGAGCGTGCGGCGCGGACCCAGGAAGCGGAAGGCGCGCAGGGCCAGGTCGAGCCCCCGGCGCCTGCTCCCCACCCCGCGCCGGCGCAGCGCCAGGGCGAGGTCGAGGAGCACGTCCCAGTCGTCCCGCACCCCCGGAGGCGGAGCCACGAGCGCGGGCGCGTACCGGGCCGCGTTGCGGACCGAGAGCGAGTAGAACACCGCGTCGAAGTGGTCGCGCTCGAAGCCGAACGAGGTCGGCAGGAGGAGGTGGGCGTGGCGGGTGGTCTCGTTTCGATAGAGGTCGATGGAGACCATGAAGTCGAGCCCGGAGAGGGCGCGGTCGAGGCGAGCGCCGTTCGGCGTGGAGAGCACCGGGTTCCCGGCGAAGGTCACGAGGGCGCGGATCCGGTCCGGCCCGGGCGTCTCCATCTCCTCCGCCATGGCGGCGGACGGCGCCTCGCCGCCGAACTCGGGCAGGCCGCGCACCCGCGTCCGGAAGCGGCCGGCGCTGCCGCGCCCTCCGATGCGCGCGTTCAGCGCCACGAGGTCGAGCGCGGGGGAGGTGAACATCGCGCCGCCGGGGCGGTCGAGGTTCCCGGTCGCCACGTTCAGGGCCACGGCGAGCCAGGAGGCGAGGGCGCCGAACTCCTGGGTGCAGGCGCCGACGCGGGCGTAGCAGACCGCGCTCGGCGCCGAGGCGAAGTCGCGCGCCAGGCGCCGGATCTCGTCCGGCGCGATGCCGGCGCGCGGGGCGACGCGCTCCGGCGGGAAGCGGGCGGCGATCTCCGCGAGGCGATCGAGACCGTCGGTGAATCCCGCCAGGCGCCCGGGGCGCGAGAGCCCCTCCGCGAAGATGGCGTGCAGCATCCCCAGGAGGAGCGCGGCGTCGCCGCCGGGCCGCACCGCGAGGTGCAGGTCCGCGATGGCCGCCGTCTCCGTCCGGCGCGGGTCCACCACGACGAGCCGCCCGCCGCGGCCCCTGAGCGCGGCGAGGCGGGCCGCGATCCCCGGCGCGGTCATGAGGCTGCCGTTCGAGGCGAGCGGGTTCGCGCCCAGGACGAGGAGGAAGTCGGTGCGGTCGACGTCCGGGACCGGGAGGAGGAGCTGGTGCCCGAAGAGCTCGAGCGCTGCGAGCATCTGCGGGAGCTGGTCGACCGAGGTGGCGGAGAAGCGCGAGCGGCCGCCGATGGCCCTGGCGAGGAGCGTGGCGCCGAGGGTGGCGCCGTAGCCGTGCACGGTCGGGTTCCCGAGATAGAGCGCCACGGAGCTCCGGCCGTGAGCCCGCTGGATCGCGGCCAGGCGATCCGCCGCCTCGCCGATGGCGTCCCTCCAGGAGACGGGCTCCCAGCGATCCCCCACGCGCCGCATGGGCTCGCGGATGCGGTCGGGGTCCTCCATCACGTCCGGGATCGCCGCCGCCTTCGGGCAGATGTGGCCGCGGCTGAAGGGATCCTCGCGATCGCCCCGCACGCCGACGACCCGGCCGCCCTCCATCTCCACGGCCAGGCCGCAGACCGCCTCGCAGAGCATGCAGGTGTGGAGACGGATCTCGGGCACGTGGGGCCTCCCCGGGGTCCGGTGTCGATACCCGGGCCGCAGGAGAAGGGTCGCCGACCTTTTGGGGTCGGAACGGGACGCCCTGCGCGCCCCCCGGCGCACGGCCAGGCACGCGCTCGTCCCGCGCGTGACCGCCGACCCGTGAACACCGTTCGGTCGGAGGTGCAGGGTGAAGCGCATGGAGATCGGATTCGCGGCCGGGCTCGCGGTGGGCGCGTGGCTGCTCGCGCGCCGGCTGGCGCGGCTCGATCTCGCACGGAAGGTGGCGCTCGTCACGGGCGGTTCCCGCGGCCTCGGCTTCGTCCTCGCCCGCGAGCTGGGCAGGCGCGGCATGCGCGTCGTCGTCTGCGCGCGCGACGAGGCGGAGCTCGACCGGGCGCGGGACACCCTCGCGGCGGAGGGCCTCGAGGTCGTCGCCCTTCCCTGCGACGTGACCGACGAGGACGGGTTCGCCGGCCTGGTCGCCGACGTGGAGGAGAACGTCGGCCCCATCGAGCTCCTCGTGAACAACGCGGGCATCATCCAGGTGGGCCCGGCGGAGACCA
>DATDDC010000785.1:0-7926 GCA_036523995.1 Anaeromyxobacter sp. | reverse complement strand
GTGGAGACGCGCGCCTTCGCCGCCGTCCAGCGCGCGCAGCTCGAGGCGGCCGGCGCGATGCGCGGCGGCATGTCGTTCGTCCGCCCCTTCGGGGAGCGGGCGGCGTGACGGAACGCACAGGTGCACCCGCGGTCACGTGCTAGCATCCGCGGGAGCGAGGTGAGGCGATGGCCGTGACCGTGGGCGTGAACTTCCTCTCCATCGTGAACGCCGACACGAACGGCGTCACCATCGCCTTCCCCGACGTGTGCAAGACGCCCGCGCCGCCGGCCCCGCCCATCCCCATCCCCTATCCCAACATCGCGAAGTCGAGCGACACGGCCCAGGGGACGAAGAAGGTCAAGGCGGACGGCAAGCCCATCTGCGTGAAGGACTCGAACTTCTCCATGTCGACGGGCGACGAGGCGGGCAGCATCGGCGGCATCGCCTCGAACAAGATCAAGGGCAAGGCCGAGTTCGTGAACTTCTCCTTCGACGTGCAGTTCGAGGGGAAGAACGTGCCGCGCTCCTTCGACCTCATGCTGCACAACGACAAGAACACGCCGCCCTTCCCGGTGCTCCAGGCGCCGGTCGTCGGGCTGCCGAAGGAGCCGGACGAGGGCGACTGCGGGTTCTGCGGCAAGGACCTGTAGCGGGCGCGCGGGGGGACGGATGGCGGACAAGGTCAGCGAGCACTTCGCCGAGTACCGCGACGCGAAGCACAAGAAGTCGAGCTCGGCCGAAGGCGAGAACGGGGCCTGCATCGCGGGCCCGTACGAGGCCGCGTACCGGAAGAACAACTCGTGCTCCTACCGCTGGCAGACCGTCATGGCCTACAGCGTGGACGAGGGCGCGGGCAACAAGGACGGGCGGGAGAATCCCTTCAAGACGCCGAGGCTGAAGGCGGCGATCGAGACGTCCCGCTACGAGACCGCGAAGAGCACGAAGAAGCGGCGGCGCTACTACCCGGCCGGCTATCCGGCGAAGCTGCCCGTGCCGAGGAAGCTGCCGGAGGGCAAGAACGACTGGGGGATCACCGGCCCGGACTCGACGTGGGTCGTGAAGGATCCCGAGACGGACAAGCGGCTCTTCACCATCCCGGCGAAGCAGAACTTCAAGGGCAAGAAGTGCTCGATGTGGCCCTGGTGGAACAACGCCCACCACATCATCCCCAAGGCGACGCTCAAGAAGGCGATCGCCGGGGTCGAGAACCCGAAGGACTGGAAGAGCCGCCTCGCGGTGAAGACCATCATCACGCGCTTCCTCCTGAAGAAGCTCTACAACGTGAACCACCACAGGAACGTCATCATCCTGCCGATGGACAAGGAGGTCGGCGCGAAGCTCGGGCTGCCGCGCCACCTCGTCCTCGGGGACAAGACGGCGATCGTGGAGTCGGGCGACACGTCGCCCAAGTTCGATCACCAGCGGTACAACAAGACCGCGAACAGCCGGCTGGACGAGATCATGAGGAAGTTCTCGTCGGCCGCGAAGAAGGCCGCCGGCGGGAAGGCCTGCGTCACGGAGGAGATGGAGGCCGCCAAGGAGATGCTCGACACGCTCTCGGACGACCTCCACTCCGCGATCCTCCTGAAGGGCGCGGGCAAGCAGGGAGACCCCATATCGCTCATCACCGAGACCGATCTCGCGAAGGCGTCGAGCACCTAGGAGCGTGCGGCATGGACTTCTACCAGATCGAGCTGATGCCGACGGACAACCCCGACTTCGTCTTCATCGACAACCCGCCCGAGGGGACGTCGGCGGACGCCTTCCAGATGGCCGAGGGCGAGCGGATGGCGGCGGACTACCCGCGCGACGCGAGGATCTACCTCACCGACGAGAGCCCGGGCCTCGTCCTGCCCTCGCTCATCGGGAACACGCGCTCGCTCCTCATCGTGGTGAAGGCGATCAAGGAGGTGCTGGAGAGCGCGGGAGGGGACGTCGAGTACCTGCCGTTCACGCTCTACAACCACAAGAAGCGCGTGGCGAGCCGCGACTACTTCATCGTGAACCCCATCGGCACCTTCGACTGCATCGACTTCAAGAAGAGCAAGATCAAGTACTCGAAGGCGTCCCCCAACGTGATCCTCAAGATCGAGAAGCTCGTGCTCGATGCGAAGAAGCTCGAGAAGGCGCCGGACTTCTTCCGCATCGACCGCCAGCCGAGCCGGTACGTGGTGAGCGACAGGCTCGGCAAGAAGATCGCGGCGCTCAAGCCGACCAACGTCTTCATCCACAAGCTCGACCAGGCGTGACGCAGGGGCCGGGACCCGATGCCGTCCACACCCCTCCCGCTCGTCGAGAAGTCCTGCGGCATCGGCCTCGAGGAGGCGCTGCCCGCGGTGCTGGCGCGGCGCGTGTCGCTCGACGGCATGCTCACCTTCTGCGGGCTCTACCGGCGGATCGCGATCGCGAAGCTCCTCATGTCGGGCGTTCCCGACGACTTCTTCGAGGATCTCTCTCGCAGCGCCCGCGCCTTCCTCTACTTCCTCGAGGGGAAGGACGCCGCCGCGAAGGCCACGGGCAAGGCCGATCCCTTCTTCGACGCCGTCGCCTGCGGCGACATGGAGGCCGCCGCCGGGATCGCGAAGCACGCGCGCGCGACCTGGAACGAGGCGAAGGAGTACGAGGAGGACTTCCTCTACCTCTGGTTCCTCATGAAGCGGTTCGCGGCGCGCACGAGCGCGGCGGACCTGGACGCGATCCTCCGCCGCTGGGCGGACGTCATCCAGGGGGAGGAGGACTCGCGCCTCGAGCTGTGCAGGGCCTTCCAGTCGCGCGACGCCGGCGCCGCCGGGAAGGCGCTCGAGGCGATCGCGGCCGGGCGCGCCCAGGAGACGCGGAAGCTGCTGGCGGACGAGCGCGTCCCGCCGGACGACGTCCCCACCACGGCCAAGGTGTCGGTCGAGCTGCTCGCCCTCCTCCGCCTCGCCGAGCTGGCAGGGCTCGCCACCGAGGCGCACCTTCCCCTCGCGCCGTCCGTGGCGCGCCAGCTCGACCGGGCGAAGGTCCCGCCCCCCGATTCCTGGCGCGACGTCCCCCCGTACCGCGAGCTCGCCTAGGCCATGGCCCTCGCCGTCACCGCGATCGGACACGTCGGAGCGCTCGGGTACGGCGCGACCGGCACGCTCGCCGCGCTGCGGGCCGGCCTCTCCGATCCCCGCGAGCTGCCGATCGTCGTGGGGGGCGAGGACGACGAGGACATCTCCGCGGTCGGCTATCCGGCGGGAGACTTCGCCGACGGCTTCTTCCAGGCGGGCGCCTGGGTCCGCCTCGCCTGCGGCGCCATCGACGACCTCCGGCACGCGGCCGCGCTCCCCGGCGGCGCGGACTTCTGGCAGCGGACCGCGCTCCTCGCCGCCCTGCCCATCATCGACGAGGACCGATTCCGCTGGACGCTGGACATGCTCCCGGAGGCGCCCCGCGAGTTCGTCCTCGAGCCCATCGCGCAGCTGTGCGCCCGCGGCGTGTCCATCGTCGAGCAGGGCTGCCATCCCTCGGGGCACGTCGCGCTGGCGGCGGCGCTGCAGCGCGCGGAGAGCGGGATCGGCGCACGCGAGGCGGACCGGGTGCTCCTGGCCGCGGCCGACTCGTACGTGGACGAGTGGACGCTGGAGTGGCTCGCCTCCGAGAATCGGCTCAAGACGCCGGAGCGGCCCACGGGGCTCACGCCCGGCGAGGCGGGCGCCGCTCTCCTCCTCGAGTCCGAGGCGGCCGCCCGGCAGCGCCGAGCCACCGTGCGGGGCTTCGTCGAGGCCGTGGCGCTCGGCGCGGCGCCGCTCCCGCCTCCGCCGGCGAAGGCGGAGGGGGAAGCCGCGGAGGAGGAGCTCCCCTCGCTCCGGCCCGAGGGGACGAAGCTCGGCCGCGCCATCGCGCAGGCGGTGCGGCAGGTGCTCCCGCAGGGCTCGACGCCGTTCGCCGCAGACCTCTACCTCGATCTGAACGGCGAGGAATGGCGCGCCCACGGCTGGGGTCATGCCCAGGTTCACCTCGCGCGCCACCTGGACCTCGATCGCTGCCGCACGTTCCTGCCCGCCACGTCCATCGGCGAGGTCGGGGCGGCGGCCGCGCCCGTGGCGCTCTCGCTCGCGCTCTGGAACTTCGACCGGGACGGAACCCGGGACGCCCTCGTCGTCTCCGTCGCGGACGACGGCAAGGTGGCCGCCATCCGGCTCTCCGCGCCCGCGGCCGCGACGGCCGCGGCGGCGCCGCGCGCTCCGTAGGGGGACCCGAGGCGATGCCGCGGAAGATCAAGGCCAGGGACGGCGACACCCTCTGCGGCATCGCCATCCGCTGCGGCTTCGTGAGCTGCGATCCGCTCCGCAAGCTGAAGGAGAACGACGCCCTGAAGAAGCGGGCGCTCGTCGCCGGGGACGTCGTCACCGTCCCGGACAAGAAGAAGAAGGACGAGAAGGCGCCGACCGGCAAGACCACGAAGCTCAGCGCCAAGGGAGGCCTCGAGCCGAGGATCCGCTTCGTCCACGGATCGAAGAAGCTGCCGTACGCCAAGGACCCGACGCTCGAGTCGCTCGACATCTCCAACTACGTCACCGACAAGGGCGGCGCCGACATGAGCGGCGCGTTCCCGAACGGCTACGGCTTCGCGCAGCCCGGGCACGACGACCCCGACACCTTCAAGGTCGAGGTCGTGGCGAGCGGCGCCGGCGCCTCCCCCAAGGTGCTCCTCGAGGCGCTCCGCCCGGTCTACGCGAAGGACGGCAAGGTCGAGAAGCACGAGCAGTTCCCGGCCGGCGCGGAGCGCGACGCGCGCAAGGTCGACCTCGAGCTGAAGCGCATGGCCGGGCACACCACGGTCTACCGCTCCCGCTATCTCCGGCTCGTCACCGACGACGTGGACGAGGCCAAGGCGGCCGACCAGGGGCTGCTCGTCACGGACATGGCGGACGGCGCGAACGGCGACCTCGACAAGGTCGAGATCCTGGACCAGCACGTGCGCGCCTCCATGCCGGTGCCCGCCTGCAAGGCGCCCGAGGCGGAGCGCTGCACGCTCCGGGCGGAGCTCCCCATCGCCAAGGGGAAGAAGCGGATCCGCCTCTGCGTGCACGTGTTCCGCAAGACGCCCGGGGGCGCCGCCGTGGACGGCCTCACCGAGAAGATGGCGCGCCGCCGCGTCTTCAAGTGGTTCCGGCGCGCCTACGCGCAGGCCGGCTTCGCGCCGAAGCTCGTGGATCCGTTCGTCGAGTTCATCGACCCGCCGGCCGCGAACATGATCGTCATCGGCCAGGACAACGGCCTCTCGGCGGCGGGCGTGGACGGCTCCGGCAATCCCTCCACCCTCTCCTTCCGGCTGGGGGCGCCGCCCAAGGGGATCCTCGATCCGTTCCGGCGCCTGGGCGATCCCACGGTGAAGGTGACGCTCGCCGCCGGGCTCTCGCCCTCGGCGGTGGGCGCGGCCATCGTGGGGGCGCTGCCCAAGGGCTACAAGGGCGTCCTCGCCACGAACGCGCGCGGCTTCACCGCGCCCGACGCCTCCTGCGACGTCCTCGTCACGAAGGACGACGGGAGCCGGGTGGTGATCCGCGGAGAGGGCACCACCGACACGCGGCTCACCGTGGAGGTGGCCCGGGTGGACCTCGCCCGCGTGAACGACGTGGACGGCGCCGGGCACATGATCCCGTCCACCGTGGACTTCCGCAGGGTGATCCGCTCCGCCGAGGGCAAGGACGACCGGCTCGACTACTTCATCATCGAGAAGTTCGCGAACGACGGCCTGCGCGGCCGGGCCTTCGTGCCCGCCACCGATCTCTCCGCCCTCCTCCGCCCGCCCGCGCCGCTGCGATGGGCGGTCATCATGGCCTGCCAGTCGAGCAGCGGGAAGGTGATGGACGGGGGCGACGCCCTCCCCTTCACGTTCCCCCACGAGGCCGGCCACGTCCTCAACGACGCCTTCCACACCGCCGGCGCCAACGCCTCGACCGAGATGATGCGGAGCGGGACCAGCCCCGCCAACGCCGTGGACGCGAGCAAGCGGATCTGCGACACGGTGCACGTCCAGTACGGGATGTTCGACCCCGCCCAGCCCACGCCGGGCGCGGCCATCAACTCGGCCATCTCCGCGGTGCAGCGCATGCGGGCCCGCGGCGCTCCCGTGATGGAGGACTGGTAGCCGTGGATCCTCGCGTCACCCGCGTCCGGTTCGACCCGAAGACGGGCCGCGAGCTCATGGCGGGCTTCGTCCTGGGCGGGCGCTACGGGCCGGCGCGGGTGCCGCGCGGGGTCGCGCCGGAGGTGGTGCTCGATCTGCTTCGGGACGCCCTCGGCCCGGAGACGGAGCCCCCCGACGTCGCCAAGGCGCTCGAGGCGGCCCGCTTCTACGAGCTGCCCGAGGCGGTCCCGTTCTTCGCCCGCGTGCGCGAGCGGCTCGAATCGGCCGACGACCTGCGGCGCTGGGCCCACGCGCTCCAGGCCGCCGGAGACCTGGGCGGGACCGAGGCCCGCGCCGAGGCCGCCGCCGCGCTCGACGCGCGGCTCGTCCCCTTCCCCGCCGCCACCGGGGAGCTCCCGCTCCTCCTCGCGACGCGCCTCGCGCTCGCGCCGCAGGGGAACGCGCGGGCGCTCACGGCCCGCATCCGCAGCGCGGTGGCGGAGGCCAAGGTCCACGAGGAGAAGGACGAGGCCTCCATGATGGCCTTCGATCGCCTGGACGCGGTGGAGCGCAACGACCTCCCGCGCACCGTCGCGCTCTCGGAGGCGAAGGCGAAGCTCCTCGCCGCGACGGGCCCGCAGCGAGCGGTGGGGCTCGTCGACGCCTATCTCCAGAAGGGCGCGGCCGGCGGCCCGTATGTGGAGACCTGGTCCGCCCGGATGCTGCGGCACGACGCGTGGAGGGACCCCGCGCCCGTCGCCGACGCGCTGGGGCGGGCGCTCGACGCCGCCGATCCCGAGAAGATCGGGCGGCTCGCCGACTTCCAGGCGGTGCGGGCGGCGCAGGCCATCCTCTACCTCGGCGGCGCGCTCGATCCGGCGCGCCGCGCGCGCTACCAGAAGGCCCTCCCCACCGGGGCGGCGATGAACTTCCTGTGGGACGATCCATGAAGACCTCCCCGGCGGCGCTCCTCCTGGCGGCGTTCCTGGCGGCGAATCCTCTGGCGGCCTGCGGAAGGGAGACCCGGATGCCCACCCCATCGGCCCCCGACGCCGCGGCGGCGGAGGCGCGCTATCGCGCCTTCCACGACGCGGCCATCGCCCCGCGCCTGGGCGAGCCCGACCGCCGGCGCGCGGCCGGCCTGCTCGAGCGGAAGCCCGCCGCGGAGTCGTCGTCCTGCCGCGCGGCGCGAAAGGAGATCGCGAGCTCCGGCCAGACGCGCAACCTGCACGGCTCGCTCGACGCGCTCGACCGCGACGGGGACTGCTGGGTGCTGCGCTGGGACGGGCTCCTCGGCCTGGGCCTCGGCGCCGTCGTGGCGCGCGACGGAACCGTGCTCCTCTCCTGGTGGATCCCGGAGGGCTGAAGGCGCGGCCGGCGGCGCGGCGCCTCCTCAGTTCGCGAACGTCGGCTTCCAGACTTCCCGGCGGCCCGGCTTGATCGTGACGACGTACTCGCGCATGCCGAGCGCCGGGTGCGTCGCCTTGATCCGGTAGCTGCCGGCTCCGAGCCGGACCTCGCGAGGCGTCTCGCCGATGTCGCGGCCGTCGATCTGGACCTCGGCCCAGGGCGTCGCCACCACCGCGAGCACGCCGTCGCCGCTCGCCGCGGGCGGCGTGGGGATCGAGTTCAGCTCCGACTTCACGAGCCGCACGCCCTTGCTCCCGCCCGTCGAGACCGAGGCCACCTTCGAGGGGTGATGGGGCCTCGGCGGAGGCGGCGTCTCGACGCGCGGCGGAGGAGCCGGCTCGGGCGTCTCCACACGCGCGGCCACGGCGGGCGTGGGCTCCGGCGTCGGAGCGGGCTCGGGCTGCTTCGCGGGCGGAGGGATCGCCGGCTGCGGC
>DATDDC010000784.1:0-5403 GCA_036523995.1 Anaeromyxobacter sp. | reverse complement strand
CTTCCGCGCCGGCGGGAAGAGCAGGGTCCACAGGATCAGGACGCCCACCGAGAGGACGGTGGCCAGGAGGATGCGGCGATTGTCACCCAAGGTAAAACCTCGCGACGGGGGTCAAGGGACGGGATCGATGCCGCCCGGATGGAGCGGGTGGCAGCGGGCGAGCCGGCGCGCGGCGAGCCAGGCGCCCTTCGCCGCGCCGTGGCGGACGAGCGCGCCCTCCGCGTAGGCGGAGCAGCTCGGGTAGAAGCGACAGGACGGGGGCAGGAGCGGAGAGAGGAGCCGCCGGTACGCCCGCACGAGCAGGAGGAGGAGGGCCCGGATCACGGCTCCCTCCGCAGGAGCGACTCCCGCGCGGCCTCGAGCGCCCGCCGCGCGCCGGGGAGACCCATCTCCGCGGCGCCCCGCCGCGCCACGACGACGAGGTCCACGGGCGGCAGATCGCTCCGGACGGCACGGAAGGCTTCCCGCACCCAGCGCTTCACGCGATTTCGCGCGACGGCGTTCGCGATCTTGGAGGACACCGTGATCCCGATCCGCGCCCGCTCACCCCCCGCATCGAGCGCGAGCACCAGCACCTCACCGGCATAGAGCCGCCGGCCGCGCTGCTGGACGGCCAGGAACTCGCGGCGACGCCGCAGCCGCGTCGCCTTCGGGAATCTCACCCCGTCACTTCTTCGGCGCCGACGGCGCGAGCCGCCTGCGGCCCTTGGCCCGACGACGCTTCAGGACGTTCCGGCCGCCCGGAGACTTCGATCGCCTCCTGAAGCCGTGCGTGCGGTTCCTTCGCTGTTTCTTCGGTTGATAAGTCCGCTTCATGGCGCGGCAAGCTCCCCGATCGGCCCCGCGATGTCAAGGAACACGGCCACTTCCCCGCGTCACGCGCTCTCGTCGCGAGAGCGCCCCGGATGCGTCACGCGAAAAGCCCGTCGTTTCGCCGTCGCTACAAGTTGGCCTTGATCCCCTCGCGCCACCTTGGCTAACGTCCGCCGCACGCAACAGGAGCCCACCCGACTCCTCGACGGACAGGCGAAGGGTCGATCCGGCGAGGAAGCGTTCCTCTCCGAACGGGGCGTTCTTTTTCCCGAGGAGCACCAGGGAGACGCGCAATGGAAGGCTCCTCGAGCGCCAACGCCACGACCGTGCTGGACGATCTCTGGTCGCGCATCGACGCGTACCTGAGGTCCCGCCTTCGTCGCGACCCGTACGAGAAGTGGTTCGCTCCGCTCCGCGCCATCGCGCTCGAGGGCGGCCGGCTCCAGGTCGCCGCGCCCGATCGCTTCCACCGCGACTTCGTCGAGGACAACTACCGCTCCTTCTTCGAGGAGTTCCTGCCCACGCTGGCGGGCGATCCGCTGCGGATCATCTTCGTCGTCGACGACAACCCGCGGCCGCCGCCCGCCCGCCCGGCGCTCACCCCCGTGCCCGTTCCCGGAGCCCTCGGCCCTCCCGCGCCGGCCCAGGACCCGCGCGACGTCCGCCCGAACCCGCGCTACACGTTCGACACCTTCGTCGTGGGCGAGTCGAACCGCTTCGCCTTCGCCGCGACGCAGGCCGTGGCCACGAACCCGGGCAAGAGCTGGAACCCCCTCTTCATCCACGGCGACTCGGGCCTCGGGAAGACGCACCTCCTGCACGCGCTCGCCCACGCCATCTGCGAGAAGCAGGGCGGCGGCCGCACCGCCATCGTCTCCTCCGAGCGCTACACGAACGATTTCGTCGATGCCCTCAAGAAGGGCACCGTCGACGAGTTCCGCCGCAAATACCGCGAGTGCTCGGCCTTCATCGTGGACGACGTCCAGTTCCTCGCCGGGAAGGACCGCACCGCCGAGGAGTTCTTCCACACCTTCAACGAGCTCCACGACCACCACGTGCAGATCGTGCTCTCGAGCGATCGCTCCCCGAAGGAGCTGAAGGGCCTCGACGACCGGCTCTGCTCGCGGTTCGAGTGGGGCATGCGCGTGCGCATCGAGCCGCCCGAGTTCGAGACGCGCGCGGCCATCCTGAAGAAGAAGGCGGACTCCGAGGCCATCGACCTGCCCGACGACGTCACGGATCTCCTCGCCACGCACGTCCGCTCGAACGTGCGCGAGCTCGAGGGCGCCCTCATGCGCCTCGCCGCGTTCGCGTCCCTGAAGCAGGAGCCCATCACCGTCACGCTCGCGCGCGACCTCCTCTCCGACGTCATCCCGCCGGAGGGCTACCGCCCGCCCATCGAGCGCATCCAGGAGGTCGTCGCCGCCCACTACGGGCTCACCGTGGCGAAGCTCACGAGCGCGTCGCGGGAGCAGAAGGTGGCCCTGCCCCGCCAGATCGCCATGTACCTGTGCCGGATCCTGGCCGAGGAGAAGCTCCAGGCCATCGCCGAGAAGTTCAACAAGAAGGACCACACCACGGTCATCTCGGCCATCGATCGGGTGAAGAGCCTCCTCGAGACGGACGAGCAGCTCCGCAGCGCGGTCCAGGCGCTCACGGCCAAGCTCACGCCGTGAGCCGCCACCGCGACCTCTTGCCGCGCGCGCGTCGATCCCACCGCGCGCGGACGAGCCCGGTCCTGGCAGGCCGCTCGCATGTGTCCGAGCCTCCGCGCCACTGTGGAAGGTATGTGGATAGCGCGGCGAACTCCCTGGGGACGAATCGTGGACCCGTGTTGACAGGTTTTCTCGCACCGCGCTACACAACCGCGACCCCGGCGGATCCCGATCGTTGTCCAGGCTGAAAACCCGAGCGGATCCGAGGCATAGAGACGCCTTTCCACACGGACCCGGCCCCTGCTACTACGACGAGATCAAGAGAAGAGGGTCTCTACATGGAACTCAAGATCGCGACGACCGAGCTGGGAAAGGCCCTCGGACGCTCCCAGGGCATCGTGGAAAAGAAGAGCACGATGCCGATCCTCTCCCACGTGCTCCTCGAGGCGAAGAAGGGACAGCTCGTCGTCTCCGCCACCGATCTCGACCTCGCCGTCTCGTCCGAGCACGAGCAGGGATGCGAGATCCTGAAGGAGGGGGCGCTCGCCGTCTCGGCCCGGCACCTCTACGAGATCGTCCGCGCGTTGCCCGACCAGCAGGTCACGCTCAAGAAGGCCCACAACAACTACCTCGAGCTCAAGAGCGGGCCGTCCGAGTTCCGCATCGTGGGGCTCCCCGCCGAGGACTTCCCCGCCCTGCCCCGCTTCGAGAAGGTCCCCTTCGCCGACGTCGACGCGGCCGACCTGCTCGACATGATCGAGCGGACCTTCTTCGCCGTCTCGAACGACGAGACCCGCTACAACCTGAACGGCGTCTTCTTCGAGCCCTCCGCGGAGGCGCTGCGTCTCGTCGCGACCGACGGACACCGGCTCTCGCTCGTGGAGCGGGCCACCGGCTCCACCTACGGCCTCAAGAAGGGCGTCATCCTTCCGAAGAAGGGGCTCCAGGAGCTGCGCAAGCTCCTCTCCGAGGCCGTCGAGTCCGGCGAGGAGAAGCCGGAGACGAAGCTCGGGTTCGTCGAGAACTCGGCCATCGTCCGCCGCCCCGGCGTCATCCTCTCCATGCGGCTCATCGAGGGGCTCTTCCCGGACTACCGGCAGGTGATCCCGAAGGCCGGCGAGAAGGTCGTGCGCGTGGGGCGCGAGCGCCTCCAGGAGACGCTGCGGCGCATCTCGCTCGTCTCGACGGACAAGGCGCACGCGGTGAAGCTCGAGCTCGCGAAGGGCACGCTCCGCGTCCTCTCGCAGAACCCGGACCTGGGCGAGGCGAAGGAGGAGGTCCCGGTCGAGTACGGCGGCGACGCCCTCAAGATCGGCTTCAACGCCCGCTATCTCCTCGAGGTGCTCGGGGTCATGAAGTCGAAGGACGTGGCCTTCGAGCTCGCCGACGACCTCTCGCCCGGCGTGCTGCGCGGCGCCGACGAGGCCGACCACGGCTTCACGGCGGTCGTGATGCCGATGCGCATCTAGGCCGCCTCGATGTCCGGGCCAGGCACATTTCGCGCAGCGAAATGTGACGGCCCGTTCCTCACGGCCTAGCCACATGCGTCTCCTTCGTCTCCAGGTCCGCGACTTCCGGAACCTCGCCGCGGTCGATCTCGATCCCTCGCCGCGCGCCACCATCCTCGTCGGCGAGAACGGCCAGGGGAAGACGAACCTCCTCGAGGCGATCTACTTCCTCACGACGCTGAAGCCGCTGCGGGGCTCGCGCCTCCAGGAGCTCGTCCGCTTCGGCGCCGAGCGCGCCCAGGTGGCGGGGGACTTCGACGGCCCCGGAGGCATCCGGCGCGCGGCGGTCCTGGTCGAGGCCGGCGGCCGCGCGGCCTTCCTCGACGGCAAGCCGCAGGAGCGGCTCGACGCCTACTTCGACGGCCTCGCCGCGGTCTGCTTCTCGCCGGACGACCTCCTGCTCGTGAAGGGCGAGCCGGAGGGGCGCCGGAGGTTCCTCGACCGCGCCGCCTTCAACCGCTGGCCGGCGTTCCTCGGCGAGGCGCGCGACTACGTCCGCGCCCTCCGGGCCCGGAATGCCGCGCTCCGGGGCGCCTCGGCGGACGTCGAGGCGAGCTTCCGGGGTCCGCTCGTGCGGGCCGCCGCGCGGGTCGTGAAGCGGAGGCGCGAGCTCGTCCTGGAGCTCGCCCCCCGCGTCGCCGCGGCGTTCGCCGAGATCTCCGGCCCCGAGGGCCCCGAGGCGCACCTCGCCTATCGACCGGCGTCGGGCCTCTCCTGCGATGGACCGGAGGAGGACGTCGCGCAGCGGCTCGCGGCCGTGCTCGCGGGCCGGCTCGAGCGCGACCGCGAGAGGGGCTTCACGTCGGCGGGGCCGCACATGGACGATCTCGTGCTCGCGCTCGCCGGGAAGGGCGCCCGCGCCTTCGCGAGCCAGGGCCAGCAGCGGGCCCTCGTCCTCGCGCTCAAGATCGCGGAGATCGAGAACCTGCGCGCAGCGCTCGGCAGGCCGCCGCTCCTCCTCCTCGACGACGTGTCGTCCGAGCTCGATCCGGCGAAGAATCGCTACCTCCTCGGCTACCTCGGAACGCTCCCCGCGCAGGCGTTCCTGACCTCGACGGACCGCCGCCTCCTCGAGCCCGCGGCGGGCCCGGATACCGCCTTCTACAAGGTGGAAAAAGGGGCGGTTACCAGGCTCTTTTCGTGAATGATCTCGACGGGTTGTCCGTTACATCTGGGCGTTGCCACTTGGCTCCGCCCCTGCTAGAACCTCAAGGCCCGCCAACCCGCGAGAAACGTTCAGAGAAACGAGCGAGGAACCCCCTGGAAACCGCCGAGAAGACCCTCCGGCCCGAGAACGGGAACGGGATCGAGGAGTACGGAACCGACGACATCAAGGTCCTCGAGGGCCTCGAGGCGGTCCGCAAGCGTCCGAACATGTACATCGGCGACGTGGGGGAGCGAGGGCTCCACCACCTCGTCTACGAGGT
>DATDDC010000783.1:0-3432 GCA_036523995.1 Anaeromyxobacter sp. | reverse complement strand
AGGAAGTTCACCGTAGTAGGGGGAAGTCTCATCGTAGAGACCCTTTATATGAGATTTAGGCATATCGGGAAGATCCTCTGAAAGTCCAAACATCCTACAGATACCCCCGTGTCGAGGTCCCGCGCGCTCATCGTGAGGATCCCCTCCACGTTCACCTCGAAGAGGATCTCGAGCCGCGTCTCGCCGGCGCGGGCGGGGCGGACTCCGCTGAAGGTGAACTCGCCCAGGATCTCGTTCCGGGCCGACTGCGCGTGATCGCCCTGGTAGATGCGCACGGCGAGCTCGCTCTGCCCGTCCTGCGAGTTCGTGGCCGAGATGGTGCGCGCGTTGGGGATGGCCGCGTTCCGCGGGAAGACGACGTGCATCGTCCCGCCGGCCTGCTCGATGCCGATCGCCATCGGGATGACGTCGAGGAGCTGGAGCTTGAGATCGGAGCTCTCCTGCAGCGACCACCCGTAGAGCGCGGCGCCGATGGCCACCGCCTCGTCGGGGTGGACGCCCTTCGACGGCGGCTTCCCGAAGTACTTCGTGAGCCGCTCCTGGATGATGGGCATGCGCGTCTGGCCGCCGACCAGCATCACCTCGGCGATGTCCTGGGCCGTGACGTTCGCGTCGACCATGACGGCCCCCATGATCTTGAGGGAGCGATCGACGAGCGGCTGCGTCAGCGTCTCGAGGAGCTTCCGGTCGAACTTGACGTCCATGTTGAGCGGCTGGCCCTGGGGCGTCATGGTGATGAAGGGGATGGAGAACGGCGCCTCGGTGCGCGAGGAGAGGTCGATCTTCGTCCGCTCCGCCAGGTCCTTGATCCGCTGCATGGCCACGGGGTCGGAGGAGAGGTCGATGCCGTGCTTGGCGCGGAACTCCCCGAGGACGTGGCCGATGACGACGTTGTCGAAGTCGATCCCGCCGAGGAAGATGTCGCCGCCCGTGGCCTTCACCTCGAAGACGCGATCGCGGATCTCGATGATGGAGACGTCGAAGGTGCCGCCGCCGAGGTCGTACACGAGCACGCGCTCGTCGAGGTGCTTGCCGATGCCGTAGGCGAGGGCGGCCGCGGTGGGCTCGTTGATGATGCGGACCACCTCGAGCCCGACGAGGCTCCCGGCCTCCTTCACCGCCTGCCGCTGGCGATCGGTGAAGTAGGCGGGCACGGTCACGACGGCGCGCGTGACGCGGAAGCCCAGGTGGTCGGACGCGACGTCGCGGATCTTGGCCAGGATCTTGGAGCTGATCTCGTGGACGCCGAAGGTCCGCCCGTGGCAGTCCACGGCCACGTCGTTCTGCGTCCCGGCGTGCACGCTGTACTGCACGGAGCGCTGGACCGTCTCGACCACGTCGTCCTTCGGCGCGCGGCCGATGAGGCGCTTCGTGGCGTAGAGGGTGTTCTTGGGGTTGAGCTGCCACTGCCGCTTCGCCTCGTAGCCGATGAGCTCGTTGCCCTTGTCGTCGATGGCGTAGACCGACGGGATGGTGGTGTCGCCGCCCTTGTACGGGATGAGCTTCACCTGGCCGTCGCCGTACGCCACCGCGCCGCACGAGTTGGTGGTGCCGAGATCGATCCCGATGATGGTGTTCGGGGGGAGCTTCTCCATGCCGGCCCGAGGGTACTACGGCCGGCCCCCCGCGCGCACGGCGAGCGCGGGAGCGACCCCACCCCCGAACGTCCGTTGGCACGGCGGGCGGAGTAGGGCACCCTTAGGAAAGCTCCTGGAGGTCGCCCGGATGGATGCGCGCCGATGGCTTTCGACTGTGGGTAGCAGCGTCAAGGGCGCCTTCGTCGAGAGCCGCTCGATCCTGTCGTTCGACGAGTACGTGCAGGCCTTCGTGGAGGCGCCGCGCCGCCAGGCGCGCTCCGCCGCCCAGTACCTGAAGGACGTGCTCGATCACTACGGCTACGAGGAGCGCGAGACGCCGGTCGGCAAGGTGCAGCGCTGGCACCTCTTCGACCTGCCCTTCGAGCCGGAGGCCCGGGCCCTGCGCGTGGCGGGGCAGGACGACGTCCAGGCCGCGCTCTACCGCGCCATCGCGACGTTCGTCCGCTCGGGCCGCGTGAACAAGCTCGTCCTCCTGCACGGGCCGAACGGCTCCGCCAAGTCCTCCATCGTCTCGGCGCTGGTGCGCGGCATGGAGGCGTACTCGCGCACGCGCGAGGGCGCGCTCTACAAGTACCACTGGGTGTTCCCGAGCGAGCGCAAGCTCAAGGGCGGCGGCCTGGGCTTCGGCCCGCGCGCCGACAGCGGCGAGCTCACCTCGTTCGCGCACCTCGACGGCGAGGCGCTCGACGCGAGGCTCTCCTGCCCGATGAAGGACCACCCGCTGCTCCTCATCCCCAAGGAGGAGCGGCGGAAGCTGCTCGAGGAGCACTGCCGCCCCAGCGCGCGGGAGGGGGCGCGCGAGAGCGACTTCGTCCTCTCCGACTACCTCCTCGACGGCGAGCCGTGCCACACCTGCCGCCAGGTGAACGACGCGCTCCTCGCCGCGTACCAGGGCGACTGGCTCAAGGTGCTGCGCCACGTGCAGGTGGAGCGCCTCTACGTGTCGGCGCGCTACCAGCAGGCGGCGGTCACGGTGGAGCCCCAGCTCTCGGTGGACGCCGGCTACCGTCAGATGACGGCCGACCGGAGCGTCTCGCAGCTCCCGCCGGCCCTGCACTCCGTGTCGCTCTTCGAGCCGCAGGGGCCCCTCGTCGCCGCGAACCGCGGCGTCATCGAGTACTCGGACCTCCTCAAGCGGAACCCGGAGGCGTTCAAGTACCTCCTCGGCACGAGCGAGACGGGGCGCGTCTCCCTCGACCACTTCGTCCTCCAGCTCGACCTCGTGCTCCTCGCCAGCGCCAACGAGAAGCAGCTCGCCGCCTTCAAGGAGACGCCGGAGTTCGCCTCCTTCAAGGGCCGGCTCGAGCTCGTGCGCGTGCCGTACCTCCGGCGCGCCTCGGTGGAGCGGGAGATCTACGACCGGCAGATCACGGCCGCCGCGGTGGGGAGGCACGTCGCCCCGCACGCCACGCGCGTGGCCGCGCTCTGGGCCGTGCTGACGCGCCTCAAGCGTCCCATCCCGGAGCGCTACCAGGGCGAGCTCCGCGAGATGGTGGACGACCTCGCCCCGCTCGAGAAGCTGCGCCTCTACGACAGCGGCGAGGCGCCGGACCGGCTCTCGCTGGCGCAGTCGAAGGTGCTCCGCAAGCACGCACCGGACCTCTACCGCGAGTCCGAGGTGTACCCGAACTACGAGGGGCGCAGCGGCGCCTCCGCGCGCGAGATCAAGACCGCGCTCTTCAACGCCGCCCAGGCCGAGGGCTCGCGCTGCCTCACGCCGCTCGCGGTGCTGTCGGAGCTCGAGGCCCTGTGCAAGGACAAGAGCATCCACGAGTTCCTCCAGCAGTAGGTGGTGGACGGGTACCACGACCACGAGGAGTTCGTGCGCGTGGCG
>DATDDC010000782.1:0-3157 GCA_036523995.1 Anaeromyxobacter sp. | reverse complement strand
CCGCGGCCGCGGCGAGGGCGGCGAGGAGCGCCGCGGCGGTCATCCGCCGAGCCTCCTCGCCCGCGCCCGGAAGAACGCGAGGAGCGGCATGACGTGGTCTCCCTCGTCGGCGCGCAGGGAGACGTGATCGAGGCCGAGCCGGGCGAAGAGGCGCAGGACCTTCTCTTCGTCCTCGCGGGCCGCCGCCGCGAAGCGCGCGCGGAGCCCGGGGTCGGAGAGGTCCGCGCGGAAGACGGTGCCCGCCTCGGGATCCTCGATCCAGGCGAGCCCCGCCGCGGGCAGGTCCGCCTCGAGCCGGTCGCCGAGGCGGACCGGGACGACGTCGTGCTTGCGCGCCGCGATGCGCAGGGCGCGCTCGAAGGGAAAGGGGGCGTCCTTCGCCGCGGGCTCGATGAAGTCCGAGAGGACGAAGGCCACGGTCCGCCTCCGCAGCGCGCGGCGCAACAGCTCCAGCGCCGCGGCCACGGAGGTGCCGCGCCCCTCCGGCCGGAACTGGAGGATCTCGGAGACGATGCGGAGCGCGTGCCGCCGGCCCTTCCGCGGCGGGACGAAGCGCTCCACGCGGTCCGTGAAGAGCACGAGGCCCACGCGATCGCCGTTCGCCACGGCCGAGAGGGCGAGGAGCGCCGCGATCTCCGCCGCCACCTCGGCCTTGGTCCGCTCGCCCGAGCCGAAGTCCGCGGAGGCGGAGAGGTCGCACAGGATCATCACCGTGAGCTCGCGCTCCTCGACGAAGCGCTTCACGTGGAGCTGGCCGGTGCGGGCGGAGACGTTCCAGTCGATGGAGCGGACCTCGTCCCCGGGCGCGTAGGGGCGGACCTCGCTGAACACCATGCCGCGCCCCTTGAAGACCGAGTGGTACTGGCCGGAGAGCGTGTCCTCCACGGCGCGGCGGGTCGAGATCTCGATGCGCCGCACCCGCCGGACGAGCTCCGCCGCCCGGCCCAGCGGCTCCGGTGCGGACCTCTGCCGTGCGAGGGTCACGGCACCTCGATGCGGTCGAGCACCTTCGAGACCACCTTCTCCGGCGTCAGCTCCTCGGCCTCGGCCTCGTAGGTGAGCGTGATGCGGTGGCGGAGCACGTCGTAGGCGACCGCCTTCACGTCCTCGGGCGTCGCGAAGGCGCGCCGGCGCAGGAAGGCGTGCGCCTTCGCCGCGAGGACGAGGAAGAGCGTGGCGCGGGGGGAAGCGCCCCACTCGACCAGGCCGGCCAGCTCGCCGAGCCCGTGGCCCTTGGGATCGCGGGTCGCGAACACGACGTTCACGACGTAGTCCTTGACGCGATCGTCCACGTAGACCTTGTGGAGGGTGGCCCGGGCGAGGGCCAGCTCCTCCCTGCCGACCGCCTTCGAGGCGCGCGGCGGCGAGGGGACCGCCATGCGGTCCAGGATGGCCCGCTCCTCCTCTCGGGTGGGATAGCCGACCTTCACCTTCAGCATGAAGCGGTCGACCTGCGCCTCGGGGAGCGGGTAGGTGCCCTCCTGCTCGATGGGGTTCTGCGTGGCGAGGACGATGAACGGGTCCGGCAGGGCGAAGGTCTCGTCGCCGAGCGTCACCTGCCGCTCCTGCATCGCCTCGAGGAGCGCCGACTGCACCTTCGCCGGCGCGCGGTTCACCTCGTCGGCGAGCACGACGTTCGCGAAGACCGGCCCCTTCCTGGCCGAGAACGTCTGGGAGCGCGGGTCGTACACCTGCGTGCCCACCACGTCGGCGGGGAGCAGGTCCGGCGTGAACTGGATCCGGCTGAAGGCGCAGTCCACCGCGTCCGCGATGGTCTTCACCGCGAGCGTCTTGGCGAGCCCGGGCACGCCCTCGAGCAGGACGTGCCCGCCCGTGAGGAGCCCGATGAGCGCGCGCTCCACGAGGTAGCGCTGCCCGACGATGACCTTCGAGGTCTCGGCGAGGAGCGCCTCCACGAAGGCGGCGCGCGACTGCACCTCGTCGGAGATGGCCCGGAGGTCGGGGTTCATCGCGCGGCGAGCTTAGCCGCGGGGGGAGTGGCGGACAACCGGAGGGATCCCGCGCCTACTTGCCCCGCTCGAGCGGCACCTCGCCCGCCACGGCGAGGTCCTTCCCGGGCTCGGCCAGCTCCAGGACGGCGGTCATCCTGCCCTCGCCGCTCGGCCGCAGGGTGAGCCGGGCGCGCGAGCCCGCGGGCAGGCTCTCCGGGCTCTCGGCGAGGAACACGAGCCCGTCGGGGCCGGCCGCCTCGGAGCGCCAGCGGTCGACCCGTCCGCTGTTCGTGAAGTGATGCCAGACGAGCCCCTCCGCGCCCGCGACGGGCGAGATGCGGCCCATCTCCTCCGCGCCGCCGGCCCGGGCGGTCGGCCCGGCGAAGAGGAGCGGCGTGCCGTGGATCTCCACGAACCGCCCGGCCGCGGCGAAGTCGAACGTCCAGCGCACCGCCGCGCCGCCGGGGAGCTTGCCCACCCAGCTTCCCAGCAGGGGGCGCAGCGGCTCCCAGGCGTCCTTCGCCGCCGCGGCGGCCACCGCCTCCGGCGGCGGCTGCTTCCCCGTGATGGCGGCCGCGGCCACGGGATCGAGCCGCTCGAGCAGCGCCAGCTCCAGGTCCGGGTCCCTCCACTCCGAGTACTCGGTGTGGTTCACCGGGGACCGCTTCAGCATGGTGACGCGCAGTCGCGTGCCGCCGCCCGGGAGGGCGAGGGCCTCGGCGCGGACCCGCGACTCCGACGCCTCGTCCACGTTCGTCTCGAGGATGCGGCTGCCGTCGCCGCGCACCCGCGTCTCGAAGCCGGGGGAGAAGAGCTTGCCGAGCGTGCCCTGGGACTTGAGGCCGATCGCGACCCGGTCCTCGCCCACCAGCGGGAAGCCGCGCTCGTGCAGGAAGCGCTGCAGCTCCGGCCAGATCTCCGCCGGCGAGCGCGAGAGGCGAGCCTGGTCGAGCCCGCGCCGCAGCTCCGCCCGCCGCGCCGCGGCCGCGGTGTTGCAGGCCAGAGCGGCGAGCGCCACGAGGAGGATGGACGTGCGAGCGGTCCGGGGCATGCGAGGCTCCATATCATGGCCCCGCGTCGCAGGCGGGAAAGGCTCACGGCGGCGCGACGCTCGCCCAGTCCGGCGAGTCCGAGACCATCTGCTCGATCCAGGCCGGGAGCCCCGGCGCCGGCGTCGTGAAGTTGGGAGGATCGTCGAGCGTGGG
>DATDDC010000781.1:0-21254 GCA_036523995.1 Anaeromyxobacter sp. | reverse complement strand
CTCGCTCGCTCCGCTCGGGGGCGGCGCGCTCGTCCTCTCCGCCGCGCCCGCGGAGCTGCGGGCGCGCACGAGCCCGTGGGGCCCGCCTCCGCCCGCCATCGAGGTGATGCGCCGGCTCAAGAAGGAGCTCGACCCGGAGGCGCGGCTCGCGCCCGGCCGGTTCGTGGGGGGGATCTAGATGGCCGCGCCTGCCATCGCGAATCCGCAGGGGGTCGGGGCGCAGGGCGCGCCGGGCCGCTCGCCCGCGGACGACTGCGTTCACTGCGGGTTCTGCCTGCCCACCTGCCCGACCTGGCAGAACTGGCAGGAGGAGATGGACTCGCCGCGCGGGCGGATCGATCTCTTCCGCGCCCTGGAGAGCGGCCGGCTCGAGATGTCCCCGTCGGTGGCCGAGCACTTCGACCGCTGCCTCGGGTGCATGGCGTGCCTCACGGCGTGCCCGTCCGGCGTCCGCTACGACCACGTCATCGATCGCGCGCGCGTGCTGGTGGAGGAGCGCCATCCGCGGCCGTGGCGCGATCGGCTCTGGCGGGCCTTCATCTTCCTGCTCTTCACGAACGTGGCGGTCCTGCGCGCCGGGGCCGCCCTCCTCTGGCTCGGCCGCGTCACCGGGCTCCGCTGGCTGGCGCGCAAGCTGGGCCTCTTCCGGCTCTCGCGCCGCCTCGAGGCCCTGGATGCGCTGGCGCCGCCCATCTCGGCCGCCCAGGTCTTCCAGCGGCTGCCGCGCCTCACGCCGGCAGCCGGAGAGCGCCGCCTCCGCGCCGCGCTCCTCGGCGGCTGCGTGCAGCGGGTGTTCTTCTCCAACGTGAACGACGCGACGATCCGCGTCCTCGCCGCCGAGGGCGTCGAGGTGACGGTCCCGGCGGGGCAGGGGTGCTGCGGCGCGCTCTCGGTCCATGCCGGCCGGTCCGCCGAGGCGAAGCGGCTCGCCCGCTCGCTCGTGGAGGCCTTCGAGAAGGATGCCGCGGACGTGATCGTGGTGAACGCGGCCGGCTGCGGCTCGCACCTCAAGGACCTCGAGCACCTGTTCGCGGACGACGCGGAGCTCCTGCCGCGCGCCCGCGCCTTCGCCGCGAAGGTGCGCGACGTGACGGAGCTGCTCGCCTCCCTCCCGCAGCGCGCACCGCGCGCCCCGCTGCGGGCCCGCGTCGCCTACCACTCGCCCTGCCACCTCGGCCACGCGCAGCGGGTCGTGGACGCGCCGCGGCAGCTCCTGCGCGCCATCCCGGGCCTCGAGCTCGTGGACGTGCCCGACGGCGACATGTGCTGCGGCTCGGCCGGCATCTACAACCTCGTCGAGCCGGAGAGCGCCGACGAGGTCGGCCGGCGAAAGGCCGAGGCGGTCCTCGGCACGAAGGCCGTGCTCCTCGCCTCTGCGAACCCGGGCTGCTCGCTCCAGATCCGGCGCATGCTGGCGGAGAAGGGGGCGGCCCTGGAGGCCGCCCACCCCATCGAGATCCTCGACCGCTCGATCCGCGGCGCGCGGTCGTCCTGAGGCGCCACCCGCCGCTCTCCCTCTCCGGCGGCGGGAGCCGGGGAGAGGGAAGCGCCGGAGGCGCGCCCGCTACGGCTCGAGGAGCTTCGCGCACTGCCCCTTCTGCGCCGGCGAGGCGGAGATCGCGCCGCCCCTCTGGACGCACTGATCGGGCGGCAGGGGCTCTCGATGCTCCTCGACGAACCTCACGAGCAGCTCGAAGGCGCGCTGCGCGTGCGGCTGGATGAGCTCGAGCTGCGGGAACGTGTTCTTGAACGTCTCGATGTGGTTCCCGTTCTGCACCTCGTAGAGGCGGTAGGGCGCGTGCCGATCGTCCTCGCGTCCCTTGGCAGCGTCGGCGGCGCGCGCCGCGGCCACCTTGCGCGCGTAGGCGCGGGCGTGGTGCTCGATGGGGAGGAGCGCGTCCATCGTGCCCGCGACGGTGATGAGCGGCCGGCGCAGGTCGCCCGTGTTCTCGAACGCGGCGAGCTCGGCGAAGACGTCGGACTGGGAGACGCGCGCGGCGTAGTCGTACGTGCCGGTGCCGGACCCGTAGGTGTCGTAGGTCGGATCGAGGCGCTTCTGCCACTGGCACTGCGTCACCTCCCAGAACTGCGCGTTGTAGAGGCCCCAGAGCGACACCCCGCCGGCGGCGACGATGTCGGGCGGGTAGCCGGCGGCGACGATGTTCTTCGCGGCGGCCGAGGTCGGGTCGAAGCCCGAGGCGGCGTAGGCCGGGAAGTTCAGGATGGCGGGCGGGAGGTCCGTGAGGATGTTCGGCGCCGCCGGGTCGACGAAGGTCCCCTCCCAGTCCACCCCGCCGTCGAACACGTGCGGCGCGAGCTCGAGGGCGCGGCGCACCTGGTAGCCGCCGTTCGAGGTGCCGACGGCGTACGTGTACCGCGGCGGCCTCTCCTCGAGGGCGAGGAGCCCGTCGCGCGCGATGCCGGCCGCGGCCACGATGGCGGGCCCCCACTGCGTGAACGGCTTCCCGGGATCGTCGTCGTAGAAGTGCACCCAGATGGCGGACGTCGGGTTGAGCCGGCACGCGAGCGGATCGGACGCGGGCGGCGCGACGGAGATGGCGGCGAGGAACAGGTTCAGGATGCGCTTGTTCTGCGACGCGTACGCGTAGCCCTTCTGCACGACGAGGTCGCTCCAGGCGAAGTCGCCGTTGAACTCGCTGCGGGTCCCCGAGGCGCCGGCCACGACGAGGCTGCCGCTCCAGTCGGCGGGCACGCGGAGGAGGAAGCGCGCCTCGCCGGCCGGATCGTCCGCGAGGCGGGCGTCGAGCTGGACGCCCGGCACGGCCTTCGTGATGGGCGTCCGGAACGGCGGGTCGGGAGAGATCACGTTCCGGTCCGTCTGCGGCGTGAAGGCCAGGGGAGGAAGCCCCGCGATCGAGTTGTTCGCGGGCGTCGTGGCGGGGTTGTTGGTGGTGAGATCCGCGCTCTCGAAGCAGGTCGCGTCGGCGAGGCGCGGGCCGAGCGCCGCGAGGAGCACGGCACACGGATCGGGCGGGAGCGCAGCCCGCGAGGCGGCGGGCGCGAGCGACAGCGCGAGCAACGCGGCGAGGGAGAGACGTGGCGCGAGAAGCGCAACGCGGCGTGGTGACATGGCTGGAGCCCTCCGAGGGGTACGGTGCGAGGCTGCGGGGACGTGTGAGGGTGTCCGCCGGCCCGCGCGGGATCAAGGCGCCCGTCAGGGCTGACCTCTACCGGGGTGGGTACCCGCGAAAGGCGGCATGCGACGCGGTGCGAGGCTGGCTAAGTGAGGGCCATGCCTCTCCGGACGTTCCTCGCGGATCGCCTCGTCCGCGCCCTCGCGGCGGGCGCGGTGCTGGCGGCGGCGGGCTGTGCCCACGCTCCTGCGACCCAGCCGAGCGCTCGCCAGGAACGTCAGGACCGCGTGCTCGTCACCGGCTCGCGCATCCCCCGCCCCGTGGGCCGCGACGGCCTGCCGATCACCGACTCGCCGGTCCGGATCTACACGCTCGACCAGCTAGGGCGGGCGGGGTACGGCGACCTCGGCCGCATGCTGCGCACGACGGACGTGAACGTTCAGTGACGCTCCGGTCCGAGGCAAGCGCCAGTCGACTCACAGTGAGCAGCGATTCCGGAGCGACCCGGACCCGCTCGGATCCGGCTCGGGCGAGCAGGGTCGTCTCCGCGCCACCCGGAGCCGTACTGAACGGGCCCGGCGAGGCGGACGCGCCGGCGGATCCGAGGCCTTCGGCCTGGCGCCACGCCGCGCGCTCGGTCAGCGGGCGACGGGCGGCCGCTCGCCGCCGTCCGTGGCGACCTTCGCCGAGAGCGACTCGATGTACGAGAGCAGGTCCGTCACCTCCGCACCCGTGAGCGGGAGGGCCGGCATGGGCAGCTTCCGATGGCGCGCGAGCAGCTCGAGGGCCAGAGGATCCTTCTCGTCGAGCATCTTTCCGGGGTCCGCGATCCACCGCTCGAGCCAGAGGCGATCACGCCGGGCGGTGACACCCGCGAGATCGGGTCCCACGCCCTCGCCGCCGCCGACCGCGTGACAGGCGGCGCACCGGATGCGGAACAGGTCCTCCCCCGGGACGCTCCGCTGGCGGGGTGCCTCGGCGTAGCTCCTCACCGGCGGATGGTCGTTCGGGTCGGAGGCCATCCACTCCTCGATGCTCGTGGCGAGGAAGCCCGGGTCGTCCACGGCCGAGAGCGTCGTCCACTGGCCCGCCGGATCGTTGCCGAGCACGAGCCCGACCGAGTGGTTCGCAATGGGTGTCCGGTCGCCCAGCCGGGCGCGGATGCGATCGATGTCCTCGCGCCTGCCGCCGAGGAAGAGCCAGCCCTCGCCCGCGTGGAAGCGGGCCGCGTACTCCTTCAGCACCTCGGGCGTGTCGTGCCCGGCGTCGAGCGTGATCGAGTACAGGAAGACGTCCCGCCCCACGCGCGCGCCGAGCCGTCGCTGCACGCGGACGAGGTTCGCCGTCTCGAGCGGACACGACTTCGTGCAGCGCGTGAAGATGAAGTTGATGACGACGTGCTTCCCCTCGACCAGGTCGCGATAGAAGCGGACCACCCTCCCGTCCTGCGTCACGAGCGGGACGTCGGGGAAGTAATCCTTCCCCCATGGAGAGCCGGCCGGCGCGGCGCGGGCGCTACCCGCGCCGGCCAGGATGCATGCCGCGAGCGCCAGGGCGGAGGACCTCACGATCGCGCCTCTCGTCCCGTCAGCTCCCTCCGCCCACGACCTTCGGCTGGATGAAGGTGACGCCCGCGGGCGTGGCGATGGGCGTGGGAAGCGGCGTGAGCCCCCTGTCGAGCTCCCAGCGCAGGAGCATGGCGTGGTCCTCGTGCGTGGTGTTGTGGCAGTGCTCGACGAACATCCCGGTGAACTCCCGGAACTGCAGGAACACCGTCACGCTGCCGTCGGGCCGGAGCCTCCACACGTCCTTGCGCCCCAGCGCCTCGGCGGGCGGGACGTTCGAGGCGCTGCCGTTCCGGGCCAGGGTCTGGCACTCCTCGAAGTGGATGTGGATGGGGTGATCCCATCCGCCGCCGTCGTTCACGAGGTTCCAGATCTCGGCCGTGCCCGGCGTCGGCTGCGCGGAGACGCGGTTGAAGTCGGCGGTGAGCCCGTTGATGGTCCACGGGTCGCGGTCCGTGCCGCTGTCGCCGAAGACGAAGCTCCGGGTGCGGACCGCCGGAACCCTCGCCGGCAGGGGGATCATCACCGCGGGTACCTGGCTCGCGTCGGGCTGAGGCGGGTCGCGCACGACGCGGAGCTCGAGCGCGGGCCCGACGCCCGGATCGGACGACTGGCCGGAGAGCGCCTGGGAGATGCTGAGGTTCCTCGCCGGGAGCTTCCCGCTCTCGTGCTCCGCCAGGTTGACGAGCGAGAGCTTCGTGCCGACGGCGTAGCGGGAGAAGTCGATGACGACGTCGTAGCGCTCCGCCACGCCGAGCTGGTCGGTCTGCGCGAGCGGCACCGGCCTGGCGAGCAGGTTCCCGTCGTTCGCGATCTGGAAGAACGGCGAGCCGTCGCTGAGCGCGAACTTGAGGAAGCGCGCCGCGTCGGCGTTGAGCAGGCGGAAGCGGTACTTGCGCCGCTCGACCTCGAGGTACGGCTTGTACGCGCCGTTCACGGTCATGACGTCGCCGAGGAAGCCGTCGGTGTCGAAGATGTCGAAGAAGAGCTGGCCGTCGCGATCGAACGCCTTGTCGCTGAAGATGAGGTTGATGTCGTAGTCGAGGTTCCCGAAGCCCTCGCGGGTCCCGCTCGGCAATCTCAGATTGACGCCGTCGTCGAGGTCCTCCTTGCCGCGATCGACGGCGCTGTAGAGGTTCAGCATCCCCGCGAGGCCCTTGTAGACGTTCTGCGAGGTGAAGTTGAAGCGGTGGTCGTGGAACCACAGCGTGCTCATCGTCTCGTGCCAGTCGCCCGGCACGCGCACGACGCCGCTGCCGTCGTCGGGCCCGCCGGCGCGAGGATCGGTCGCGTCCTTGTTGATGGTGTCGTGCCCGGCGAGCACGCACGGCCAGTGGTAGTCGTAGAACTCCTGCGAGAAGAAGAACGCGCCCGTGAAGCCGTCGCTCTCCGCCGGGGTGTGCCCGTTGTGAAGGTGGGTCGTGAGCTCGTTTCGCCCGAACCCGCCGTTGTTCGCGGGATCGGCGGAGAGGCCGTTCCAGTGGCGGAACAGGATGGGCTCGCCGTAGCGGGCCCGGAAGAGCCTCGGCGGGAAGGTCCCTCCGAACGCCCAGACCTTGTTCGCCTGCTGAGCGGGGAGCTGGGGATGGAAGCGGACGCCCGTCGCGGACGACGTCGTCACCTCGTACGCCACCTTCGGGAAGAACTCCTGGTAGCGCTGGTGCGCCCAGTCCGGGCCGGGAGGCCGGCCCTCGACGGGACCGATCCCCTTCGCGGCGTTGAACGTCGTGTTCGCCTCCACGGTCGGCACCGGAGAGAGCGACGACACCGCCTTCGGCGCGAGGACCTCGAGGCGGGGGAGGGCCTGCGTGAAGGCGAGGCTCGGCGACACCGGGCTCGGCGGAGTCCCGGTCGGCACGGAGGCGTACGCGCTCGGCGCGAGCACGCTGAGGCCGTTCTTCAGGACGAGCGATCCGCCGACGGTGAAGATGCCCCACTTGAGGAGATCGCGCCTCGTGATCTCCCCGCGGGAGAGCGCTGCCACGATCTGCGCCCGCTCCCTCCGCGCACGCTCCGCTTCCTCGAGGCGCCGCCTCGAGCTCTTCCAGGTCAGGTACATGGGACTCTCCTGCCGCCGGCGATCCGCCCGGGCGCTGCGCGACCGCGGCCGGGCGCCGTCGCGCCGTCCATCCCATCGTTTCTCTTCGACGCGCAGGACGCCCCTTCCGCGCCGCGGAACGCGCGCGGAGCCCCGCGGCGGCGAGCCGCCGCAGAGGCGCCTGCCTGCTCGTCAGCCCACTCGTCCCCGAGAGCGCGTGTACGCTAAGCGTGCGAGCAAGCGTCCGTCAACGCTCCGTTTGAGCGCAAACGATCCTTCTACTCCCGTTGATTGCAGCCGGAGCCAGGGGCGACCCGCCCGGTTCCGGCTCGGACGAGATGGGTATTCTCCGCGTCACCCGTGCCGGACCGAGAGGCCCGGGAGAAGGGCGCGCCGGCGGGGAGACGGGCCGGCGTCGAGGGCCGGACCGGCGCGTCAGTCCAGGTTCGCGAGGTACTGCGCCAGCGCGTCGACGTCCTCGGTGGAGAGCGTCTTCGACACGGCCGACATCGTGCCGGCGTCGTTCGTGCGCTGGCCCGTCTTGAAGTCCTTCATCTGCTTCACGATGTACTCGTAGTACTGCCCCGCCACGCGCGGGATCTCGTTCTGGCCCTTGAAGCCGCCGAGGTGGCACATCGTGCAGAGCGCCTCGGCGGCCTTGGCCCTGCCCTTCTGCACCTTGGCGGCATCGGCCTTGGACGAGATGGGGGAGGGCTTCTGGGCCGCGTAGAAGGCGGCGATGTCGAGCATGTCGTCGCGCGAGAGGTTCGCGACGAAGGGCGTCATCTGGGGATCGCTGCGCCGGCCTTCCTTGTAGTCCTTGAGCTGCAGGTACGTGTAGCGGAAGGTCTGGCCCGCGAGGATGGGGAACTCCGGGTTGGTGGAGTTCCCGTCCGCGCCGTGGCACGCCGCGCACTCCGCGACCTTCCCGCGCCCGGCCTCGGCGTCCTGCGCCGAGGCGGGCGAGATCGGGCGGAGCGCGAGCGCCACCGCGAGCGGCAGGAGCCGGGTTCGAGCCACCGGAGCCCTCCTCCAGGGAGAGGGGCCGCCGGGGCGGCCCCTCGGGACGGCGTGCGCGGCGCGGTCAGTCGCCGAGCGAGAAGACGAACAGGCTGTTGCCGCGCTTGAAGTCGAGCTGGGTGTTGCCGCCGCAGCCCATGGCCACGTACTGCTTGCCGTCGACCGTGTACGAAACCGGCATGGCGTTCGCGCCTGCGCCGCAGTTGAAGCTCCACAGCTTCTTGCCGGTCTTCGAGTCGAGCGCGTCGAAGCTGCCGTTGCCCTCGCCGAAGAAGTAGAGGCCGCCCGCCGTGGCCAGGCCGCCTCCGATGAGCGGCTGCTCGGTGTCGTGCTTCCAGGCCACCTTGCCCGTGTCGATGTCGACCGCGGCCACGCGGCCCCACTGCTTCTCGGTCGGGATCACCTTGAAGGCGCCGCCCAGCCAGAGCTTCGAGCCGCCGGGGTACTTGGCCGTCTCCACGTGGTAGGTCATCGGCTGGTGAAGGTTGAGCGCGATGGCGAGCCGCGACCTCGGGTCGTAGGACATGGGCGACCACTCGACGCCGCCGTTCGCGCCCGGCAGCATCCGCGCGCCCTGCGCGGTCGGAAGGACCCACATGTTCTCCTGCGGGATCATCGCCTCCGAGAAGCGGATGAGCGAGCAGTCCTTGCGGTCGTGGACGTAGACGTGGCCCGTCTTCCCGCCGTGGATGACCGCGGGGACGATCTTGCCGGTCTTGTTCTTGGCCGCGACCAGGATGGGCGGGCTCACGGCGTCGAGGTCCCAGACGTCGTGCGCGATGTACTGGAAGTGACACCTGTACGTGCCCTTGTCGAGGTCGACCGCGACGAGGGAGTCCGTGTACAGGTTGTCGCCCGGGCGCTCGTCGCCGTAGAGGTCGGGCGAGGGATTGCCGACCACGAACCACACCGTCCGGTTCTGCAGGTCGACGGCGGGGTTCATCCACACGCCGCCGCCGAGCGTCTGGTAGAAGTCCGCGTTCTTCGCGAACGCCGCCTTCTCGGCCGCGATGGTGCGCTTCATGTTGCGGCCGGTGGCGTCGTTCTCCGCCCAGACACCCTCGTGCCCCTTCTCCGGGATGGTGTGGAAGGTCCAGAGGAGCTTCCCGGACTCCGCGTCGAACGCCTTCACGAAGCCGCGGATGCCGTACTCGCCGCCGTTCGTGCCGATGAGGACCTTGTTCTCGACGACGGTCGGCGCCATGGTCTCGCTGTAGCCCTTCTCCGGATCGGCGATGTCCGTGGCCCAGAGAACCGCTCCGGTCCGGGCGTCGAGGGCCACGAGCTTCGCGTCGAGCGTTCCCATGAAGAGCTTGCCGCCCGAGATCGCCACGCCACGGTTGTTCGGCCCGCAGCAGAACGTCGTCACGGGGCTCATCTTGTGCTTGTAGTGCCAGAACTCCTTCCCGGTCTTCGCGTCGACGGCGTACACGTGGTTGTAGGACGTGGTGAGGTACATGATCCCGTCGACCACGATCGGCGCCGTCTCCATCGACTCGAGCACCTCGGTCTGGACGACGAAGACCGGCCGGAGCTTCTTCACGTTGCCGGTGTTGATCTGCGTCCCGGGGTAGTAGCGCGCCTGCGCGTAGTCCCCGTTCGTGTGGAGCCAGTTCGCCGCCTGCTTTCCTGCTCCGCTGAGCTGCTCCTGGGTGACCGAGACGTTCTTCGTCACGGCGCCGCCGGTGGTGGCCGGCTTCGCCGGCGACTCCTGTGCACCGGCGGTCGCTACGCCGAGGAGCACGCCGAGAGCCGCGATGCGCACGACGGGTGGAACGAGCTGAAGGACGGCCATCGGATCTCCTCCTCGCTGCCGACAGGCGAAACGGTCTCGCACGACCGATGCCCCGAGGGCGCCGCACGACGGGCGTCGAGCGGCGAGCATCGCTCCCCGTGGGCGGCGGAACGCGGAGGTTATAGAGGACGCCTCTCGCGGGCCGCAATCGCAGCCCCGTTTGGCCGCGAGTGACGACACATGAAGACGACCCTGAAGCTCCTCTCCGCCGTCGCCGTGCTTGCCGCGTCGCAGCAAGCAGCGGCGCAGCGCCACCCCGAGCAACTGAACGTCAACGCCCAGCTCCTCGCCGCGGCGCGCAGCGGCAGCGAGCCCGCGGTGCGCGATCTGCTGGCCCGGGGCGCCGATCCGAACTCGCGCAACCGGCTCGGCGACACGCCCCTCAACCTCGCGGCCCGGACGGGCAACGTCGCGCTCGCGAGGACGCTGCTCGCGCATGGCGCAGCACCCAACCGGGCCAATCTGGCAGGGGTGACGCCCCTCATGAGCGCCGCCTTCGCGGGCAGCGCCGAGATCGTGCGGCTCCTGCTGGCGGCGAAGGCGGACGCGAAGGCCGCGGATCGCACCCACAAGACGGCGGTCGTGTACGCCGCCGGCGAGGGCCGAACCGAGGCGCTCGCCGCGCTCCTCGACGCCGGCGTCGACGTGAACCAGCGCTACGACGCCGATCTCACCGCCCTCATGTGGGCGGCGGGGCAGGGGCACCTCGACACGGTGAAGATGCTCCTCGCGCGCGGCGCGGCCGTGGACGGGAAGGACGACCGGGGGAAGACGGCGCTCCAGATCGCCGTCGAGGCCGGCCACGCAGAGGTGGCCGAGGCGCTGCGGGCGGCCGGGGCGAAGCGCTGAGCATCATCGAAGCGCGCAACAGATCAGAACACCGGCGCCTCCCGATACGTGCCCCACACGCGCTTCAGGCGCTCGATGATGTCGCCCATGGTCGCGCCGGCCCGGACGAGCTCGATGGTGGGCGGCAGGATGTTCGCGGACTCGTCCTTCGCGACGCGGGCGAGCTCCTCGAGGAGCGCGGCCACCTTCGCGCCGTCGCGCTCGCGGCGAACGCGCGTCAGCCGCTCGATCTGCCGCCGCTCCGTGGTCGGATCGTGGGGGTGGATCTCGACGTCGGTCACCTCGGCAGGTTCGACGTAGGCGTTGACGCCGATGACCGGCTTGTCGCCGCGCTGCTTGCGGAGCGCCGTGTCGTACGCGTCGTCGGCGATGTGCTTCTGGAACCAGCACTCCTTTATGAGCCTCACGGTCCCGCCCATCTTCGCGACCTGGTCGAGGATCTCGAAGATGGCCTTCTCGTACGCGGTGGTGAGCGACTCGAGGTAGTAGGAGCCGCCCATCGGATCGACGACGTCGGTGACGTGCGTCTCCGCCGCGATGATCTGCTGCGTGCGCAGCGCGATCTTCATCGCCTCCTCGGTGGGGATGGCGAAGGCCTCGTCCATGCCGTTCGTGTGGAGGCTCTGCGCGCCGCCCAGCACCGCCGAGAGCGCCTGGAGCGCGGTGCGTACCACGTTGATCTTGTACTGCGGCTTCGTGAGCGACGCCGCCGCCGTCTGGCAGTGAAACCGCATCCGCATCGACTCCGGGTTCTGCGCGCCGAACCGCTCGCGCATGATCTTCGCCCAGCAGCGGCGGGCAGCCCGGAACTTCGCGATCTCCTCGAAGAAGTCCGACTGGCACACGAAGTAGAAGGCGAGGCGCGGCGCGAACTCGTCCACCGCCATCCCGGTCCTCGTCACCTCCTGTACGTACGTGACGGCGTTCGCGAGCGTGAACGCCACCTCGTGCAGCGGGGACGCCCCCGCCTCGGAGATGTGGTAGCCGGAGATGTTGATGGGGTTGTAGCGCTTCATGTGGCGCGCGCAGTAGGTGATGCAGTCGCGCACGATCCGCACCGACGGCTCGATGGGGAAGACGTACTCCTTCTCCGCCATGTACTCCTTGAGGATGTCCGCCTGGATGGTCCCGGAGAGCTCGTTCAGGTCGAAGCCGCGCTCCTGGGCCAGGACGACGTACATGGCGAGGAGGATCCACGCCGACGGGTTGATGGTCATCGACACCGAGATCTTCTCGAGGTCGATCCCGTCGAAGAGCGCCTCCATGTCCGCGAGCGTGTCGACGGCCACGCCCTCCCGGCCCACCTCCCCCTCGGACATGGGGTGGTCGGAGTCGTAGCCCATGAGCGTGGGCATGTCGAAGTCGACGGAGAGCCCGGTCTGGCCGTGCGCGATGAGGTACTTGAAGCGCTTGTTCGTGTCCTCGCCGGTCCCGAAGCCCGCGATCTGGCGCATGGTCCAGGTGCGGTTCCGGTACATGGTCGGATACGGACCGCGCGTGAACGGGTAGCGGCCCGGCAAGCCGATGTCCTCGAGCGGCGTGTCGACGAGGTCGAGGGCGGTGTAGACGCGCTTCACCGGGAATCCGCCGCCCGTGAGGAACGGCTCCCGCTTCTCGCGCTGCCTCGCCACGAAGGCCGCCACCTCGCGCTTCTCCCAGTCGGAGAGCTCCGCCAGCAGCGCGTCGGGATCGGAGATCTGAAGTCGGTTCGCCATCGTCAGCTCCGCTGGAAGGAGGCCTCGAGCAGCTCTTCGCCGGCCTGGCGAGGAGAGATCTGGCGCGCGGCGAGCCGCTCCGCGACCGCGGCCACCCTGCCTTCCCGGCCCTCGCGAAAGCGGGTGCGCAGGAGGTCCTCGGCGGTCTTCAGCATCCTGAACTCCGCGATGCAGCGGAGTCGCTCGCGGCCGGCCTCGCCCGAGTCGAGGAACGCCTTGTGCGCCGCGAGCGCGGAAACGAGCTCCTCGAACCCCGTTCCCTCGAGCGCGCTCGTGGCGATCACCGGGGGGATCCACGCGGGGCGCCCGAGCTGGCCGGCGAGAGCGAGCATCGCCTTCAGGTCCACGAGGGTCCGGTTCGCGTCCGAGCGATCGGCCTTGCTCACCACGTGGACGTCGGCGATCTCGAGCACGCCGGCCTTGATGGCCTGGATGTCGTCCCCGAGCCCCGGAGCCGACACCACCACCGTGGTATGGGACGCGTGCGCGATCTCCACCTCGTCCTGCCCGACTCCGACCGTCTCGACGAGGACGTGGCCGAACCCCGCCGCGTCGAGGACGTCCACCGCGTCCAGGGTCGCCCGCGCCATCCCGCCCTGCGCGCCGCGCGTCGCCATGCTGCGGATGAACACGCCCGGATCGGACGCCACGGCCGACATGCGGATCCGGTCGCCCATGATCGAGCCGCCCGAGTACGGGCTCGAAGGATCGATGGCGATGACGCCGACGCGGCTCCCGGCCGCGCGCAGGCGTGCCACGAGCACGCCGGCGAGCGTGGACTTCCCGCTCCCGGGCACGCCCGTGATGCCGATCACGTGCGCCCGCCCCGCCCGCTCGTAGATCCGCGCGAGGGCCTCGCGGCACTCCGCGTCCCCGGACTCGGCGCGGCTGAGGAGGCGCGCGATGGCGGGCACCTCGCCCGCGAGGACCCGCGGGACGAGGGCGAGCGACGGGACGGACGCGCTCGTCGGCGGCTCGTTCATGCGGGCCGCTCCGAGGCGAGCTGCCGATGCAGCTCCCGGAACACCTCGCGGTCGTCCACCACCCGCCGCGCCTTGAAGTCCGTGCGCGGAAACGTTCCGCAGGGCACCACCTGGATCCCGGCCCGGAGCCCGAGCACGGTCAGGATCCGCTTCGCCACCGCGCCCCGGAACGCCTCGACCGCCTCGGGCCCGCGCGCCTCCACCTCCGGCGACGGCTCGACGCGGAGGAGCAGCTCGTCCATCTGGCCCTCGCGCGAGATCACGATGCGGTGCTCGCCGCCGTACCCCTGGACCTCGTTCAGCGCGGCGTCGATCTCGCTCGGGTAGACGTTCTCTCCACGAATGGTGAACATGTCGTCGATCCGCCCGAAGATGCCGTTCGGCAATCTCGGGTAGGTCCGCCCGCACGGTGCGGGATCGTCGGTCCATACCGTGAGGTCTCCGGAGAGGAGCCGGATCATCGGCTGCGACGTGCGCTCGAGGTGCGTGTACACCGGCGTGCCGCGCTGGCCGTACGGGACGCGGCGGAAGGTCTTCGGGTCGCAGACCTCCGTGTAGCAGACGTCCTGCCAGCACAGCATCCCCTCGGTCTCCGCGCTCCCCGCCACGTTCATCCAGGGCGTCATCTCCGCCATGGAGCCGCAGTCGTGGATGGCGGCGCCGTAGGCCTCGTGGATCCGGTCGCGCACGCCGGGGATCGAGGCGCCGGGCTCTCCCGAGAAGAACATCGTGCGCAGCCCGAACCGGCGCGGGTCCACGCCCTCCTTCGACGCGACCTCGGCGAGGTAGAGCGCATACGAGGGCGTCCCGTAGAACGCCTGCGGCCGCACGAGCGCGAGCCACTGCGCCGCGCGCGAGGTCATCCCGGGAGCCCCGGCGCCGAAGGGAAACGCCTTGCAGCCGAGGCGCTCCGCGCCGATGAGCGCGCCCCAGCTCCCCATGTACAGGCTGAGGATCGCGGCGACGAACACCATGTCGCCCGGCCGGATGCCGAAGCCCCACATGATGCGCGCGTGCGCGTTCGCGATCGCGTCCCAGTCGGCGCGGCCGATGGCGAAGACGGTGGGGCGCCCGGTCGTCCCGGAGGTGCCGTGGACGTGGAAGACCTCGCCGTCGGGGACGCACAGGTAGTCGCCGAACGGCGGCGCGCGCTCCTGCGAGCGGCGCAGGTCGGCCTTGGTGACGACGGGGCACCTCGCCTCGAAGTCCTCGAGCGAGCGGATCTGCTCGGGGTGAAATCCCGCCTCGTCCCACTTGGCGCGGTAGAAGGGCGCGCGGTCGTACGCGTAGGCGCAGACCTCGCGCAGCCGCTGGACGATGGCGCGCTCGCGATCGCCGGGTGGCATGGTCTCGCGGAAGGGGAACCAATGGCGGCTCCCCGGCTCGGGCCGGTAGCTCGCGTCGTATCGGGGTGGCCACGACCAGGACTCCATCTCCGGCATGGCGCCTCCTCGGCCGCTACCGCGGCCCGCGCTCCTCGACGAGCCGGCGCACGGTCGAGACGATCGCATCCGGCGGGGTGTCCTGCAGGAGGATCTCGGCGACGCCCATGCGCTTCAGCGCGGCCGCGTCCTCGTCGGGCATCACGCCGCCGCCCACGAGCAGGATGTCCGTGACGCCGCGCTCGCGGAGCCGCTTCATGATGCGCGGGAAGAGCGTCATGTGGGCGCCGGAGAGAAGGCTCACGCCGAGCACGTCCACGTCTTCCTGTACCGCGGCGTCGGCGACCTCCTCCGGCGTGCGGTGGAGCCCGGTGTAGATGACGTCCATGCCCGCGTCGCGGAGCGCGCGGGCGACGACCTTCACCCCCCGGTCGTGTCCGTCGAGGCCGACCTTCGCGAGGAGGACGCGGATCTTCTCGTTCACGGCTCCCTCGTCCGCGCTGCCGCCGAGCGCGATCGCCGGAGGCGGCCGGAGGCCGGCCGTCGATACCCTATTCCCGATCTTGGATCCGCGATGGAGCCGGTTGACGAGGGGCCCTGCTAGGGGCCCGCCCAGTCGAGGATGACCTTGCCCGAGCGACCGGAGCGCATCACCTCGAAAGCTTTCTGGAAATCCTCGATGGGGAAGCGGTGCGTGACCACCGGCGAGAGGTCGAGCCCGCCCTGCAGCATGGCCACCATCTTGTACCAGGTCTCGAACATCTCCCGCCCGTAGATGCCTTTCACCGTGAGTCCCTTGAAGACGATCTGGTTCCAGTCCACCGCCTCGGGGCCGGGCAGGATGCCGAGCATGGCGATCTTGCCGCCGTGGTTCATCACCTCGAGCATCTGGCGGAAGGCGGGGCCGTGGCCGCTCATCTCCATCCCGACGTCGAAGCCCTCCTTCATGCCGAGGGACTCCATGACGTCGCGCAGGTCCTCGCCGGGGACGTGCACGGTGCGCGTCGCGCCCATCGTCCTCGCGAGCGCGAGCCGGTAGTCGTTCACGTCGGTGACGACGATGTGCCGCGCGCCCACGTGGCGCGCGATCCCCGCGGCCATGATGCCGATGGGCCCGGCGCCCGTGATGAGCACGTCCTCGCCGACGAGGTCGAAGGAGAGGGCGGTGTGGGTGGCGTTGCCGTAGGGATCGAAGATGGAGGCGATGTCGTCGGGGATGTCGTCGGGGATCCGGTACACGTTGTCGGCCGGGAGGACGAGGAGGTCGGCGAAGGCGCCGGCGCGGTTCACGCCCACCCCCACCGTGTGGCGGCAGAGGTGCCTTCGGCCGGCGCGGCAGTTCCGGCAGAAACCACAGGTGATGTGCCCCTCGCCCGAGACGCGCTCGCCGGGGCGGAACGCCTCGACCTCGGCGCCCACCCGCTCCACGACGCCCACGTACTCGTGCCCGATCACCATGGGCACCGGGATGGTCCGCCGGCTCCACTCGTCCCAGTTGTAGATGTGCACGTCCGTGCCGCAGATGGCGGTCTTGCGGATGCGGATGAGGACGTCGTGCACGCCCACCTCGGGCACGGGCGCGTCCTTCACCATCCAGATGCCGGGCTCCGGCCTCGACTTGACGAGCGCGCGCATGGCGGTCACCGGATGACGCCGAGGGCGCGTCCCACCTTCGCGAACGCGGACACGGCGAAGTCGAGGTCGTCCTTCGAGTGGGCGGCGCTCATCTGCGTGCGGATGCGGGCCTGGCCCTTCGGCACCACCGGGTAGAAGAAGCCGATCACGTACACGCCCTCCTGGAGGAGCCGAGACGCCATCTCCTGCGCGAGCTTCGCGTCGCCGAGCATCACGGGGATGATGGGATGCTCCCCGGGCAGGAGATCGAAGCCGAGCTTCGCCATGCCGGCTCGGAAGTGCCGCGCGTTCTCGCGGAGCCGCCGGCGCAGGTCGTCGCCCGCCTCGACGAGGTCGAGGACGCCGAGGCTGACGTCGGCGATGACCGGGGCGAGCGTGTTCGAGAAGAGGTACGGCCGCGCCTTCTGGCGGAGCCACTCGACCGTCTCCCGGGAGCCCGCCGCGTACCCTCCGGAGGCGCCGCCCAGCGCCTTCCCCAGCGTGCCCGTGACGAGGTCGACGCGGCCCATGACGCCGTGGTGCTCGGGCGTCCCGCGCCCCTTCTCGCCGATGAACCCGACCGCGTGGCTGTCGTCGACCATGACGAGCGCGCCGTGGCGCGCGGCCACGTCGCAGATGGCGGGGAGGTTCGCGAGGTACCCGTCCATCGAGAACACGCCGTCGGTCACGACGAGCTTGAAGCGCGCCCCCGCCTCCGCCGCCGCGCGAAGCTGCGCGTCGAGGTCCTTCATGTCCGAATTCGCGTACCGGTAGCGGCGCGCCTTGGAGAGCCGGATGCCGTCGATGATCGAGGCGTGGTTGAGGGCGTCCGAGACGACCGCGTCCTCCTCGCCGAGGAGCGCCTCGAACACGCCCCCGTTGGCGTCGAAGCAGGACGAGAAGAGGATCGCGTCCTCGAAGCCGAGGAAGCGCGCCAGCCGCGCCTCGAGCGCCTTGTGGACGTCCTGCGTGCCGCAGATGAAGCGGACGGACGAGAGGCCGAACCCGTGGCGGGGGAGCGCCTCCTGGGCGGCCCTCACCAGCCGCGGATCGCCGGCGAGGCCGAGGTAGTTGTTCGCGCAGAGGTTCACGACGCGCTTTCCGTCCGCCTCGATCCAGGCGCCCTGCGGGCTCGTGATCACCCGCTCGCGCTTGGTGAGCCCCTCGGCGTCGAGCTGGCGGAGCTGGGTGCGGAGGTGCTCCCGGAAGGCGTCGTTCATGGCGGTCCTCGCTGGGCGCCCTCGGTGTAACAGGCTCTCGCCCGGAGGGCACGCTCGGGGACGGCGCACCCGCCCGGAGCGCGGACGGCTGCCTCGGCGGCGAACCGCTCGGACGCCTCGATCGCCCGGATCGCCGCGGTGCTCGTCGGAGGACGGAGGCGCCTGCTGCGGTCCCTCTCCAGGGGGCTGCCGCCGCACTTCGACTGGGTCGCCTCCGGGACCGGGTTCACCCGCGGTCGATTCGAATCGGTGTGGCGGGACGTGGCGGCCTTCGTCGGGGCGGCTGGCCGGCGCTAGGCTGCGATCGCCCTCGCCCGGCAGAGCGGGGCGCAGAGGCCGCCGCCGGCGCAGATCCCGGGGTCGATGACGAGCGCCTCGCCGCCCACGTCGGAGATGGCGCCGCAGCCGAGCCGGAGGCAGGCGCCGCAGCGGTTGCAGCGGGCGGGCGCGATGGCGAAGGGCGATGCCCCGTCCGCGCCCGCGGCGCAGGCGGGAAGCGCGCGCAGGGGCGCCGACCCCGGCGCCTCGTCGCCGAACCGCTTGCGCGGAAGGATGCGGGGTGGCATGTCCGGCGGTAGCAGGATCGGCACGCCAACATCCTACCGGACGCGGAGCGGCGGATGAACCTCCACTCGATGCTCTCGGAGCGCGGCTCGGCGGGGCGCCCGCTGCGCGTGGCGCTGGTCGGCGCCGGCAAGTTCGGCACCATGTGGCTCTCCCAGGCCGTGCGGACGCCCGGCATCCACGTGCTCGCCGTCGCCGACCTGCAGCCGGACCGGGCCCGCGCGGCGCTCGCCACCGCGGGCTTCGCGCCCGAGCGCGTCGCGGCGAAGAACGCCTCGGAGGCGGGCCGCCGCGGCACGACGTTCCTCACCGACGACGCCGAGGCGCTCATCGAGGGCCCGGAGGCCGAGGTGGTGGTGGACGCGACCGGCAGCCCGTCGGCCGGCGTGGTCATCGCGCTCGCCTGCGCCCGCAGCGGGAAGCACGTCGTCATGGTGAACGTGGAGGCGGACGCGCTGTGCGGCCCCTTCCTCGCCCGGCGCTGCCGCGAGGCGGGCGTCGTCTACTCGCTCGCCTACGGGGACCAGCCGGCGCTCATCTGCGAGCTGGTGGACTGGGCGCGCGCGGCCGGGTTCCCCGTCGTCGCCGCGGGGAAGGGGACGAAGTACCTCCCCCGCTACCACCAGTCCACGCCCGAGACCGTCTGGGCCGACTACGGCATACCGCCCGAGCGCGCCAAGGCGGCGGGGATGAACGCGCGCATGTTCAACTCCTTCCTCGACGGCACGAAGTCCGCCATCGAGATGACCGCCGTCGCGAACGCCACGGGCCTCTCCCCGGCGCCGGACGGCCTCGGCTTCCCGCCGTGCGGCACGGACGAGCTTCCCCGCATCCTGCGGCCCAGGGAGGCGGGCGGGACCCTGCACCACGCCGGCCAGGTGGAGGTCGTCTCGAGCCTGCGGCGGGACGGGGCGCAGGTGGCGCGCGACCTGCGCTGGGGCGTGTACGTCGTGTTCGAGGCCCCGACGGAGTACGCCGCGAGCTGCTTCTCGGAGTACGGCATGGCGACGGACGAGACCGGCCGGTACGCGGCGCTCTGGCGCCCGTACCACCTCATCGGCCTCGAGCTCGGCATCTCCATCGCGTCGGTGGGGCTGCGCAAGGAGCCCACGGGCGCTCCCCGCGCCTGGCTCGCCGACGCGGCCGCGACCGCGAAGCGGGACCTCGCCGCCGGCGAGGTGCTGGACGGCGAGGGCGGCTTCCTCGTCTACGGCAAGCTCATGCCCGCGGCCGACTCGCGGCGGCTGGGCGCGCTCCCCATCGGCCTCGCGCACGGCCTCCGCCTCACCGCGCCGGTCCGCGCCAACGAGCCCGTGCGCTGGGGCGACGTCGACGTCGACGCCGGCGCCGGAGCGGTGCGGGCGCGGCGCGAGATGGAGCGGCTGTTTGCGGGCTAGGCCTAGACCCAGTTGCAGACGTACTCGCAGCAGGGCGCGCCGTTCGCGCGGCAGCGCGTCTCGTCCACGGTGACGGACTTCCCGCCGGAGAGCTCGATGGCGCGGCGGAGCCAGCCCACCGCGGTGAGGCAGTCGTCGGCCTTCACCTCGCCGCCCGCCTCGATGGTGCGGACGACGGCGCTCTTCGCGCCGGTCTGCTCGTACGTCCGCGTCCCGCCGCTGTGCTGCGAGGCGTACATGCGCGGCACGTTGCGGAGCAGGAAGTGGGGATCGCCCTCGCGCAGGTACGGCCGCTGGGTCCCGCCCGGCCCGAGGTTCGTGTCGGCGGTGAAGTGGCCCATGTCGACGAAGAGCGCCTTGCGGTCGCCCTGGGCGAGGACCGCCGCGATGGTGAGCTCGAACCGCATCAGCAGATCGGCCGCGTACCAGGTGCTGGGGAGGAGCATGCCGCGCAGGATCTGCTGATCGGCCTGCGACAGCCTGCGCAGGACGCGCTCGGCCGCCTCCTGCCCCTGGGCGCGCAAGTACTTCATGCGCGCGATCACCAGGGTCCCCTTGACGTTGCCGGCCGTGGCCGGGTTCTTCGAAGTCGCTCCGCCGGCAGGCTGCATCCGTCGCCGCTCCCTCACCCCCCGCCGTGTCCCCGTGTCCGCATCTTGTCGCGTCCGCGGGCTGCGTGCAATTGACGCATCCGCGGCAAAGCCGATTGCCGGCCTCCCGGCAGGGCCGCGGGGGCGCATGTAGTCAAGCTTCCGTCCATGGCGCAGCGGGACGCGTCCCACGTTCCGGGTTCACGCCCTGCTCAGCCCGCGTCGCGGGCCGGCGCCTGCGCCGCGAGATAGCAGAGCGCCTCCTGGCGGACGAAGTCCGCGTGGAGCCAGAGCGAGCGGTCGTCGCCGGGGCGGGGGAAGTCGAGGACGCGCACGATCCCCGCCATGCGCGCGTCGCCGGGGAGGAGCTCGGGCAGGCGGTTCGGGCCCGCGCGGAGCAGGTCCTCCGCGAGCCGGTGCCCCGGGCGCCCCACGTGGACGGCGAGGTAGAGCATGTCCGCCTCGACGAGCTCGTCGAAGAAGTGCGAGCCGAGCGACACCTCGGGCGCGCCCTTCCCGGCCCGCACCACCTCGCACAGCGCCGCCACGCCCTGGATCTCGGCGAACGAGGCGGGGACGCCGGCTGCGAGCGTGCGGGTCCCCCAGCGCCCCGGGCCCACGAGCAGGACCCGGAGCCGCTCCGGCGCGCAGAGCGCGGTGACCCGGCCGACGACCCGCGCCACCTCCTGGCGCCGGGCCGCCTCGAGCCCGTGGTACGCCTCGGGATCGACGTAGACCACGCGGTCGATCTGGCCGCTCGTGCTCCGGCCCACGATGGGCCCGCGGCTGGCGAGCACGACCGCCTCGTCGGGCAGGTCCTTCGGCGGCGGCGGCGCCGCCCCTCCCTCCTTGATCTGGAGGGGCCGGCACTGCACGACGTTGAGCGCGAGCCGGCGAGCCTCGGTGAAGTTGGCCGTGAGCTCGACCTCCACGGGGAAGCGGTAGGCCTCCGCGAGCGTCCGCATCATGGAGCGGACCCACTCGACGAACGGCGTCGCCGCGAGGAGCTTCTGGAAGCCGAGGACGGGGGCGCCGCGCGGGCCGGCCGCGGCGAAGAGATCGAGGGGCAGCTCCGGGCTCGCCCGCGCCACCTCGTCGAAGGTGCGCGAGGTGAAGCGGTTCCGGGCGAGGTCCAGGACGTCGACGCGGCGCTGCGCGTGGTCGGCCGGATCGCCTCGCCCGTCCTCGGGCCGGGCGAGCGGCGCGTCCAGCGCCACGAGGCGCGCGTGATCGCCCCGATGATCCACGGCGCGCGTCCCGAGGCCGAAGACGATCCGCGCCATGCCGGCGCGCGGGTCGATCCCGTCGTCCCAGGCCCACGGGTTGTACGAGAGCGCCACGCCCGCCACGTGCGGGAAGAACAGGTCGCCGTGCGCCGAGCCGGAGACGCGCTGGACGAGGAGCGCCATGCGCTCCTCCCGATCGAG